>SLKG01000011.1 GCA_007134735.1 Kiritimatiellia bacterium | reverse complement strand
GACAAGGATTAAGACAAGGATGAAGAGTTTCCTCCATCTTTGTCCCTATCGTTGTCTTAATCGTTGTCGGGACAAGGATTGGGACAAGGATTAAGACAAGGATTGGGACACCGTTGGATCGGCTGGGGGCTTGACATCGGAAGGCCGAACATTAAGGTTACGTAGTCTTCATCGGGTTCCGGCGTAGCTCAATGGTAGAGCGGGTGGCTGTTCCCGCCGAAGGCGGGTTCGCCTACGGCGAAAACCACTGGATGAATGGTAGAGTTTGACTTCGCAGTTCCGGCGTAGCTCAATGGTAGAGCGGGTGGCTGTTAACCACTAGGTTGTAGGTTCGAGCCCTACCGCCGGAGCCAATCCCTGCTTTCGCTTGAAGTTGCTCCATGCCCTGACCACGGCTAATCGTTTTCGGGCGCGCGCGCGAATTCCTGGTCGTCCCCCGGAGGCAGTGTGAACAGGCCGCTGTTCCAATCTCCCGCGCGCCAGGCCTGTTTCGCCTCTTCGATTTTGTCCTTGGATGAAGCGACGAAGTTCCACCAGATGTAACGGGGTCCACTCAATGTGGCACCGCCAAGCATCATCAAGCGAGCGCCCTTAGCCCCCGCCTGGACGGCGATGCGATCGCCCGGCCGAAAAACCATCATGCGACCGGACTCAAATTCCTGCTTTGCAACGCGGATGGACCCTTCCAGCACATATATACCGCGGTCTTCATGGTCGTCGGGCAGGGGAAGGACGACCTCCGGATCGAGGGCGGCGTCAAGGTAGAACATTTCCGACGAGGTTTGAACCGGAGAGCGTTGCCCATACGCCGTGCCGAGAATGAGCCGAATCCGCTTTCCCTCGGCGTTCAGGAAGGGCAGATCCTCCTTGTTGCGATGTTCAAAGTCCGGTGCGCTGTCCTCCCGGTCCTCCGGCAGTGCGACCCACGTTTGAATCCCGTACAGACTGTGCGGGTGAGCGCGCGTTTCTTTGCTGGTGCGTTCGGAATGCGTAACCCCGCGACCCGCGGTCATCCAGTTTACCTCGCCCGGATAGATGATCTGATCGTTACCCAGCGAGTCGCGATGATGAAACTCGCCTTTGAACAGGTATGTTACCGTCGACAGTCCGATATGCGGATGCGGACGCACGTCGATGCCCTGATGGCTGAGAAAGTCCGCGGGACCCGCCTGGTCAAAGAAGATGAACGGGCCGACCATCTGTCGTTTCGGGGCCGGCAGAGCGCGACGCACCTCAAAGCCGCCAAGATCGCGCGAGCGCGGGATAATCAATGTCTCAATTGCGTCAACGTCCGTCTGGTCCGGACACATGGGCTCCATTGCGGGATTCCAACTCATCGGTTATCTCCTTGTTCGCCTCGGCGGTTACCACCCCATGATGGATGTGCCTCTCCCGTCCTTCTGTTCCCGCCACGTTTCGTTCAACGTGATGAGGCGGAGCGCGACGGTTCACTCCAGCAGTTTCAGCGTCAGGTACCGTTCGCAGATGCGGTAGTACGTGACCATCGAATCGATATCGATCCATTCTTCATCCGAATGCAGTTCTCCCACACGAGGGCGCGACATCATGACGGGGATATTGTGGTGGGCGAGGAACCGCCCGTCGCTGGCGCCGGAAATGCGCACCAGCCCGGCCGGTCGGCCCGTGATTTCCTCCGTGACGGAAAGAAAGAGGGGATCGGGCGACAGATGCGTCGGCTCGGCCGATATGATGATCCGCAATTCGACGGAATCGCCCACGACGCCTTTCACGTCTTGCACGATGCTCTGCACGGTATGCGGCGGAGGAAAGCGGATATCCAACTCGGCTTCCGCGTAATCCGGTACCCGGTTAATGGTTCGGTTGGGCGCCGTCACAATGGTGGCCGAACAGGTGGGATACCAGTGATCTTCGGTGTCATCGCGCAGATGCTCGAAGAAGGTGCGGATCCGGTCCAGTTTTTCCGCGAGGTGCTCCAGCGCATTCCTTCCATACCAGGGAAATGCGGCGTGGGCGGCATGACCCCGGGTGATGAGCCGGAGATGGATCAGGCCTTTCTCCTCAACGGTGATCTCGTTCAGCGAACCGCCGTCGGGAATGATGGCGGCGGCGCATCGCAGGCCGGCATGACGAACGATATGACCGATGCCGGATTCGCCGCCGGTCTCCTCGTCGGTGGTGACGGCCAGGCCCAGCGAGGCTTCGGGATACCGGGTATGAAAATTTCGAAATAATTCCATCAGGACCGCCAGTCCCCCTTTCATGTCGCCGGCGCCCGGTCCGATGATGCGTCCGTCCCGCACTTCCGACTTGTAGCTGCGGATATCCGGATGTTCGATCACGTCCAAGTGGCCGCATAACAGGATTTCCGGTGTATCGAGTTGCTCCGGCAGCACCACGAGGGAAGGGGTGTTGTTGTACAGGTAATCGTGTATCTGGATATGGGTGAGGGACTCCATATGATTGCGTATGAATTCCAGGCCCTGCGCCAGGTCCTCCGGACGGCCGGCGGTTCCGGGGATGATGATCAGGTCGCGCGTCAGGGCTACCAGTGTTTTGCGCAGTTCCTCGTGGGTGTGGTCAATCCCGGTCATAGGTCCATTTAACGGGCAATACGGTTTCCGCGTCCAGCAACAACTGCATGCAATCATCGGCTTCGTCCGCCAGAAAGAGAAACTGTCCCTTCACGATCTGGCCGGTGTCATCGGCATTGAAGTTGATCGGGAGAATCCCGGAATCGTCTTCGCGATGATAGAGGTAGCCGGCCTTATCGAGCAGGGCCAGCAGATCCACGCCCTCCATCGGGGTTCTGAGTTTGAGGTTGCGCATCAGCCACGATCCCTCCGGGCGGAAATGGCGGGCCAGCACGGACGGGTAGGTGGCCCCGGTGATGCGCGCATTGAGCTCGCAGGTGATCACGGACACGTCGTCGCCGCGTTCGACGATGAGGAAATCGCTGCTCGCCGTGCCTCGGTAGCCTTTTCCATGCAGCCATTGCCCGATGCGTCCGCCCTGTTCCAGGATCCTGTTTTTCAGGGAAGCCTCATCCCGCAGATAAGGGGGGAATGCCAGGTTGCCTTCGTGCACGCTGTTGTTGCTCAAAATCTGTTCGGTCAGGTCAAAGAGATACACGCCGTCATCGGAAAGAAACAACTGAACGCTGGGTGAACCGATGCGCCGAACGTTCTTCATGGTTTCATCGAGCCACCCCTGGACCAGGCACGGTCCTTCGTAGAAGAAATGATCGGGGATAGAGGCGGCGTGTGCCTGGCGTGTATCGAGCCTCATCATTCCGATTCCGGACGCCCCGATTTGTGACTTGAGCGCCGCGCGGGCATAACCGGCCTGGTCCAGGGCGCGCAAAAGTTGCGGGACCTGTTTTCGGGTTCGAGCGATGTGGGTGTCAAAACGGTCCCATTGACGGGTCTCCAGAAATTGATGGAGGAGAAGCTTGTTATTTCCTTGTTTGCTGCCTTCACAGGTGGTCAGGGTTCGTTTCCCCAGAAGCGGGGCGATGCGCTCCAGTACCTCGTCCACGACAAAGCCGTCGACCCAGAGAGCCGGATGATCATCGAGCCGCGACAGCGCGCGGGCCGTGACGGAGCCCGGGGGCGGCGGTTGCGTTTCGGCCAGCGCCAGGTACTGCCGGTGCGACAGGATCATGATTTCCGGCAAGGCCAGATTCAGGTCCTTTTTAAAGTACCCGGTCAGGTGATCATCCGGCTTTTGTTCCAGGACCAACAAATTGTCGCCTCGGAAGACCAGGTTGAGAATGGGCAACAGGCGTCCGCCGTAGGATTGGATGCCTCCGACCATCTCCATGAGTTCATGGGTTTCACCCTCGTTTCCGTAAAAGAGAGAGGGGAGATTGGCGAAGTAGATGGCGCTTCGCTCCCAGAAGGGCGGCAACCGGCCGGGCTGAATATGAATCGGTATGGTCGGCATGGGCAAAGATCACTTCGGACTCATGAATAGGCGTTGCATGCCGGCTTGTCCGGTATTCTTGTATACTATGCATGCGTTAATATCCCGCAGGGCCGTTCTTGGCAAGTTTGATATGCGGTCTCCTTTCGGGGATTCCGGTTCCCGGCAAGCCGGGCATTGCGGTAATCCGAAAAACGGGCTATGGTGGGGCTGTTGCAAGCGAGGGGGGTTATGCGGACGCCATTGATGATTGTTTTTCTGGGTATCCTTATCTTCTTACTGGGAGTTCCCGATTCGGGAACCGCGGCCGAAAGGGAGCCGATGGGGTTGCAGTTGGGATCCGCGGAATATATTGACGGAATATTCACTCCGATCGGCGTCTCCCTGGGGCGATCCGCGAAATATGAGGAGCATGTGCGGGCCATTGAGTCCAAGGTCGGCCAGGGCCGGCACGATGAAGCCATTATCGAATTGCAATTTGCCCTGGATGCCTTCCCGGACGACGCGCACCTGATGTCCCGGGCCGTGGCGTTATATATTGAAAGCGGGAAATACCGTTCCGCGGAGGTATTCGCGTCTCGACTGGTGGCCCAGTACCCGGAAGTACCGCATCACCGGGTTCTCTGGGGCGGGGCTTTGTTGCGTCTTCGTGAGATGGAACGGGCCGAGGAAGTGCTTCGTTCCGTGTTGGATTTGGATCCCGAAAATCTGGTGGCCCGGTATCACATGGCGTGCGTGCGTGCGGCTGGAGGAGACTACGATGCGGTGGTCCGGGCTCTGGGGTTTCTCACCCTGGCGGAGATCAGAACGCTGGCCCGCTGGCTGAGTCTCGAATGGGATATTCTGCGGCCCGTCATTGGAGAAGTCGGTTATCAGAAGATGGTCCTTGCGGTATTGACGGGCGGGGAACACGAGTCGTTGGGCCGGAGCGCGGGCGCCGACGCCGTGCGTGAGGATATGCTGGTTTATTCACCTGCCGGGATCGCGGTAGAAGAACTGTACGCAACCCCGGCCAACCGGCTGATCCGGCAACATCCCATGCGTCTGCGTCAACGTCTGTCGGAGGTATATGGTCTCCTGTTGAATTTGGAACGCGCGATATACGGCGGGCAGTGGCAGGCCGCGGCGGAGCTGGCCCACTCACCGGAGCTGGCCCGAACGGGCTTGCAATCGTCCTCGGTTCGCATGTTTTCGGCATACAGTCATTTGCGCCTGGGTCATGCGGAGGAGGCCCTGCGCCGCATGCGGGCGATTATTGATGAAAGACCGGAAATACCCCAATTGCGCCATTATTTGGGGTCCATTTTGCTTGAAGAGGAACGCTGGCAGGAGGCGGAAACGATGTTGCGGGAAAGTGTTGAGCTCTTTCCGGATGACGATGTATTGGCGGAGTTACTCGCGGAGGCCGTTACGCGGAGGCAGGAATATGAGAAAATGGCCGGCGCATTCAACGGCGTTGCGCCGCCCGGATTTGAAGAGCTTTTGTTGATACATATTCCGGGGAGCAACCCTCCGATTATCTGGAATCCCTGATGACAACCGATGGATCCGGGAAACGGAGAGCAATCGTTTATCGGGTCGTTCGAGGGGATGTAAGCAAGCAAGCCGGTGCAGGCCTGCGCGTGTCCCGGCCGGCGGGCGTATGGGAGGTTATCTATGAAATGGTCATGGCGACTTGGGCAATTGGCGGGTATCGGCATCTATATGCATGCCACTTTTCTTATCCTGTTGGCCTGGGTGGGGATGGCCGGCTATGCGGTCAATCAGAACCTGATGGATGCGATATCCGGTATTGCGTTCATCAGCATCCTGTTTTTTATCGTTGTATTACATGAACTGGGCCATGCGCTTGCGGCCCGGCGGTACGGAATTCGGACCCGGGACATTACCCTCCTGCCCATCGGCGGCCTGGCCCGTCTGGAAAAAATGCCGGATAAACCCTTCGAGGAATTTGTTGTGGCCCTGGCGGGCCCGGCGGTGAACGTGGTGCTGGCGTGCGTATTCTTCATTGTGCTGATGATGGTGCCCGACCTTCCCATCCTGCAACCCGTGGATATACTTACGGGCAACATCCTGGTCAACCTGTTCTGGATCAATGTCATCCTGGCGGTATTCAATATGATCCCGGCCTTCCCGATGGACGGCGGGCGGATTTTGAGATCCCTGCTGGCCATGGGAATGGATTACGTCAAAGCCACGCGCATTGCGGCCACGATCGGCCAGACGATGGCGTTCGGATTCGGTTTCATCGGATTGCTGATCGGACATCCGTTCCTCATTCTGATTGCGGTCTTTGTATGGATCGGCGCCACACAGGAGGCGAGGATGGTGGAAATCAAGTCGGTCCTGGGCGACGCGCAGGTGGGCCATATCATGGTCAGCCACTTTGAAACGCTGGCCTCGGACGACACACTCGAACGGGCCATCGAGCATACGCTCGAGGGATTTCAACATGATTTTCCGGTGGTGGAAGACGGCCGGGTGATCGGCATGCTTACGCGGTCGGACATGTTAAAGGCCCTGCACGAACGCGGCAAGGACTTGCCGGTGCGTGAGGTGATGCATACGGAATTCGAACAGTCCTCTCCGTTCGAGCGGGCCGAGAAGGTGTTTGCCCGCCTGCAGAATTGTGAATGCCGTTCCATGCCGGTTATCGTGGACGGTCGTGTGGTGGGTATCGTGACCATGGAGCATCTCGGTGAATACCTGATGATCCGCGGGGCGCTGAAGGAGTGAGTTGGTAGAGACCCGTTCCCTTTTCAAACTACCCCCGAGAACTTTGTCGAGAACTACTCCGCGATTCCCATACCGCGTGTCGTGTGTCGGGTGTCGCGTGTCTTTAACTTTGTCGTAAGCCTTGTCGTAAGCTTTGTCGGTCAGACTTACGCGTATCCCGTGCCCCGTATCGGGTGTCTTTATCCTTGTCTTAATCCTTGTCCCAATCCCTGTCTTTTCGGTGGACGAGAGCGGCGACGAGAATGGTCGACGATTGAAGAGACCAAGGACCACGGACTAGGGACCAAGCACGCCGCCGCGAAGCGGCGGCCCATCACTCCCATTCTTCCTGAATCGCGCGATGAACATCCCGTCGCACGGACCTTCCCACGGCCAGAGGAACAGGTGG
>SLKG01000163.1 GCA_007134735.1 Kiritimatiellia bacterium | reverse complement strand
CTCGAAATACGGGAGGGCTTCAGCCGGCGCACCCGATCGTAACAGGAACGCACCGAGATTATTCAATGCATCCCGGTGCCGGGGGTTCCGGGAAAGGGCTTCTTCGTAGGCTTCTCGGGCGCGGTAATACAGGCCGGATTTTTCGTACAGGATGCCCAGCTGAAAATACGCCTCCGCCCGCCCGGGCATATACCGGAGTACGCGCCGCACATCCGCAAAGGCCTTGTTGAGTTCCCCCGTTTCCCGGTACAAAATGGATCGGTTTAGATACGTGTCCAAGTGTGCGGAATCCAGTTCGAGCGCCCGGTTATAATCCTCCAATGCTTCCTCCGGCCGCCCCAACCTGAAACGCGCGATCCCGCGATTCATAAGCCATTCCGGCTTTTCACCATCCCGTTCGATCGCGCGTTTGAAATCCTGTTCTGCTTCATCGTAATCGCCCTGCATAAGCCGGATCGCCCCCCGAACCCCGTACAGATCCCCGCGTTCCGGTATTTCCGTAATCGCGCGGTCCACGTACGGAAGCGCCTCCTTATACCTCTGCGCGGCATGCAACGCCTCGCCGTACAAGGCATTGGCAATCGGCGAATCCGGATCCGCCCGAATGGCTCGCTCAAAATAGTCGAAGGCTTTCTCGCCCTCCCCCCGATCCCGCACCAGGAGGCCCAACCCGCACAGCGCATTCACGTGATCGGCATCCCGTTCAAGGATTTCCTCATAATCCTCGACCGCCCGCTCTACATTTCCAAACCGGGCATGCAGAACGGCTCTTTTATAGCGGGCTTCCACATGATCGGGATCGTTCCGCAATACATGGTTGAGATCCTCCACGGCCGGATGAAATCTTCCTTGCTCGATGTACGCAGAGGCCCGTCCCCAATAGGCTTCGAAGAGCGCGGGATTTCCCCTGATCGCCGAGTTGAAATCCTGGATGGCCCGCGGCGGCTCTCCCCGCACGAGGTGCAGCATCCCTCGCTCGTAATAGAGATGCGCGCGTTGCGGCGGGGTCAGCGCCATGGTGTCGATCATTTCGTCATACAAGGCGAGTGCCCGGTCGGTATCCCCCTGTTGCACCGCTTCCCGGGCTTCCCGCACATCATAACGCGGGGTTCTTCTAATGACCTCGAATTCAAAGTCGGCCGACAGGTTGACGGAAGCGGCCAGGTAGACAGCCGCGGATGGAAGAAGAAGGAAACCGTATGCGGTTGACATCAGAACGTGTAGGCCATTCTGCCCTGTATGATCACATCCTCATCACTGTTCTTGGTCGTACCACCATGCAATCCAAAATGCAGGGCCTTCGTGGCCTTGTAATACATGCCGCCCAGGAAGGTCAGGGGATGGCGGTCTCTTTCCTTGTCCCGGGATAGCTCGATTTCAGCGATAAACGAGAAATTCTTGTCCACGTCCCAAACAATCGATCCGGCAATGGAGGGTATGTTGTCGCGATTATTGCGAATGCGATAGCGGGCATCAGCCGCCCAGTGATAGCGATCATACGTGGTGGTTCCCGCCGCAATACCGATGGTATACATTTCTTCGCCTTCCCCGGTTCCCCGCTTCTCACTACCCGTCGCCAACTGCATCTCGAAATGGGGAATCACCCATGGATATCCGAAAAGATCCTCATAGGTCCGAAGCTCAAGCCCCACCGAGATATCGCCTACGCCGCTTTCACTGCCCCAGAATTCGTCTTCAATCCGCTCGTACGGCAGTTTCCCGTACACGCTGAAATTATTCAATGCCCCATAACGAATATAGGGGGCCAGTGTGGTGTGCTCGACGTACGGCATCTCCACATACCGTCCGATGACCCCCACTTCGAGCTGGTTCTGTTCGGGGAATTTGTTTTCCTTGGTAAGCACTGTGCGCATGGGTTCTGAAAAACCCGTCGATGCGAAAGCCAGAACAAGACTCAAACCAATGATTCTCTTCATGATCGATCAACTCCCGGTAAAGGATTCATCATTAAACCGACGATACTCTAGCAATCCGAACGGATAAATGCTATGAAAAATACGGGTTTTCTCAGAAATTCGTTATTCCATGATTCCATACCGATTCAAAGACCGGACCTTCTTCCCGTTCCTTTGGCCCATCGCACGGCGCTTGTGCATCCTCATGGGCCTATGGGTCGCTTCTTCCTGTCGTTCCATTCATCCGGCGCCCGAGCCCTCACCGGGTGGGCCATGGAATGAGACGGATTATCCGGCATTCCAACGGCCGGGAGAGTGGCCGTTTCCTCATTCCTTTGAACCGAAACATGCGCGTCTACCCGATGACCCCGATGTCCTTTCAGCCATAGAGCGTGCGCATGCATGGCTCGCGCGCACACAGCAGCCCGACGGATCCTGGGGCGATACGCATCGCATATCGGCAACAAGTCTTGCCTTATCGACACTATTGGGATATCCGGGCCGCGATCAGGATCCCGTTTATTCCGAAGCCATGGCGCGCGCCGCCGCTTTTCTTGGAAAAGCGCAAACACGGGGAAGCTGGACGACGGATGCCGGACCTCTTCGACAGCCGTTCGATCACGCCTGGGCAACCCGGGCCCTGAGTGAATGGTATGTCGTCTCCAAGGATCCCGCCATTCTCTCCTCTATCGAACACGCAATAGACGTCATCCTGGACCATCAGCAGGAGGGCGGCGGATGGCACTATGGGTATGCGCGCGGGTCTTATCGCAGTACGCCGGTTACGGCGGCTCAAATGGAGGCGTTGTTCATGGCCTCTGTTTCCGGCGTGGCACGGGACCGTATCATCACCGCCATGGAACACGCACTGGAGGACCTCGCCTCCGTGCAGGATCCCGAGACCGGTCAATTCGGTTATCTGTTCCGCGGCGTCGGCCGTCCCGGTGTCACGGGCCCGGCGGTATATGCCTACCAGTTGGCCGGCGCCGGCCGGACACGTGAAGCGCATCTCGGCGTGATCGCACTGCACACGCTGGTGCATGCGTGGTCATCCGCCCCGGAATGGCCGTTGCATGAAACGTATGGCATTACCCAGGCCCTTTATCACCAGGGGGGCGTGGCGTGGAAACACTGGCGGGATCAATACGTGACCGAAATACTGAAGTATCAGCGCGATGACGGCGGTTGGCCCGCGCCCGGAGGGGAAATGGAATTCGGAACCGCGTATGCGACCGCCCTCTGCGCGCTCCTCCTGCAGATCCCCTATCGTGCGCGCCCCCTGAATGAGCTGCTCATGGAGGGCATCCCCCTGCCCGCCTGGAGAGTGACCCGAAATGCCGCGACGTCCTATCTCTACGCCGCCGTCCCCTTGGATCCCACGGACATCCGGCTCATGGACCGGCGCCTGCCCCCGGAGTTTGACCAGGCGGATACATTCGTCATAGAAACCCTGCCCCGACGAATGACCCATCACTGGCTGGATCAGGTCCCGGCTCTCGCAGAAGACGACGATGATTTGAGTCTGATGATTCGTCGACTGCTGATCGGAGGTTTGACGGAAACTGCGTTAGCCGACGAAGGTTCCGTGATCGACTATCTGCGTGTTTTTGACCAGGGCCGGAAGCCCTTTCTCGAGTTGCTGTCCCCGACCATCCCATTGCAATGGCCGGAACCCTGGTATGCAACCGATTCTTTCCCGGTCCTTTCGGCAAACTGGTCAAACCATATATACGCGCTTCGGGCGGCCTGGGCCGTCGGTGACGCCGAACAAATGGGATCCACCATCCGCAAGATGAATTCGGCACTGACGCCTCAATGGCGCGAGCGGCATCACCGGCATCTGGCGGATACGCTTGAACCTCTTCTGGATGACGGCCGCACGCATTTCATCCTGCTGGGCGGCGGACGCCTGTTCGGCCCGGACGGTGTTCTCCGGCTTTTGGAGAAAAGAGGGTTTCTCGTCGAGCAGGTCAGGTGAGTGCCGCATCGGTTATGCCCCCGCCGCTGAAAGCAACTCCTCCCAGGACGTATAATTCTCCCGGATCTTACCCGATTGCACACCGCGCCTTATTTCCGCTTCGTCAATGGTCTTCCATTCAGCGTAAGAGATAACGCGTTTCCCCCGATGAAGAAGAATTTCAGACAAGTCACCGACTTCCGACGAACGGGTTTTCCTCTCACCCGTTGACGCGTTCAAATCCTCCATCACGGAACGCACCGTCTCCACCGCATCCGGCTTGAGGTGACCGATCAGCCCGTGTCCTCCCTGCTTGATCCATCCCGTGGCATACACACCCTTGATCACCTCGCTTCCCTGTAACACCCGCCCCTGTCTGTGGGGTAAGACCCCCCTTGCGTGATCGAACGGCAATCCCGGCACCGGCTCCCCCCGATAACCGATGCAGGATACTACCATTCCGCAATCGAGTGTTTCTCGAGCCGGAGTCGGAACCGCCCGCTGATGCCGCGGCTCCCCCTCCAGGCGATTCCGGCGGCACCGAACACCCGTAACCCGATCGGGGCCGGTCACATCAAGGGGACTCAGCAGGAATCTGAACACAACGCGCTTTTGACCGGCTTCGCCGCCGTTCATCGCGAACGATTGCAGGACATCCAGCGCGCGTTTCCGGCCGATCTCATGCGCATCCTGCATTTCCCGCCTGCTCTCTTCGTTCAAGACAAGTTCATCGCTATGTGCCACGCAGGAAACACCCGGAAGAGAAGCCAATTCCGAAAGTACGGGCGCCGTAAACCGGTTCTGCGCAGGACCCCGGCGCCCCAGGATATGGATTTCACGAATACGGCTTTCGGCCAATGCCTCCAACGCATGTTTTGCTATATCGGTAGAACGCAACTCTTCCGGGTTGCGGATCAGCATGCGGGCGATATCCAGGGCCACATTCCCGTTTCCAATAACTACGGCACGCTCGCAGGAAAAATCGGCAGCATAATCCCGGTAATCGGGATGTCCGTTGTACCAACGCACCATATCAATCGCATGGTGGAAACCCGGTAGTTGGGTTCCCGGTATTTCCGGGTCACGACTCTTCTCCGCGCCCGTGGCCAGAATAACGGCGTCATACAGACTCCTTAACTCTTCAACCGTAACATCCCGACCCACCGCAACATTCCCCAGGAAGGAAAAGTTTTGTGCGCGCGCAAATGCTTCAAACTGGCGAATCACACGGCGTGTTCTCGGATGATCGGGTGCGACGCCATATCGCACAAGGCCGTACGGCACCGGCAATTGGTCAATCACATCGACCCGGACCCCATCGCCGAGCTGCTTGAACAACTCTCCCGCCGCAAAGAATCCGCCCGGCCCCGCACCGACGATAGCTACTCGTATGGAAGGAATTGAAAACATACCCTGGTTTCCGCGTTATCAGCGTCCTTACTATTTAGAATGCGCGTCGACGTGTCGAGCATCCCGTAGTTCCTTTCGCCCACGGGAAACTTCCCGCTTGCATTCAGCCGTTTAACCGGATAAAGTAATATATTAAATATTATTGACAGTGGAGGGTTCTCTTCCAAGAACATGTTATCACGTTGAACCGGGATATTTCAGATCGGCTTCGGGAATTGGTTGAATCGCGCATCCTGCTCCTTGACGGGGCGATGGGGACGATGATCCAAACCTATGCTCTCGAAGAGAAGGATTTCCGCGGCGAGCGGTTCGCGAATCATTCCATCGACCTGAAAGGCAACAATGATCTGCTGAATCTTACCCGGCCGGACATTATTGGAGCCATTCACCGCGCCTACCTGGAGGCCGGGGCGGATATTCTCGAAACCAACACCTTCAATTCAACAAGCGTTTCGCTGGCCGATTACCGGATGGAACATCTGGCCTACGAGTTGAACCGGGACGGCGCCCGGATAGCTCGCGAGGCCGCCGATGAATTCACCCGCCGGACTCCCGATCGGCCCCGTTTTGTGGCCGGTGTGCTGGGGCCGACGAACCGGACAGCCTCCATCTCGCCGGATGTCAATCACCCGGGTTTTCGGAATATTTCCTTTGATGAACTGGTGGCGGCGTATACCGAGGCCATTCGGGGGCTTGTCGACGGCGGCGCCGACACGCTCCTCGTGGAAACGGTGTTTGACACGCTTAACTGCAAGGCGGCTCTGTTTGCCGTTGAACAATATTTTGACGAACACGACGTACGGCTACCGGTTATGATCAGCGGCACCATTACCGATGCCAGCGGGCGCACCCTGTCCGGTCAGACGACGGAGGCCTTCTGGATCTCGGTATCCCCCATCCAACCCTTCAGCATCGGACTGAATTGCGCATTGGGCGCAAAACAATTGCGGCCGTTCCTCGAGGAATTGTCTTCCGTCGCGGATACGTTTGTCTCCGTGCATCCCAACGCCGGCCTGCCGAACGAGTTCGGCGAATACGACGATACGCCGGAGGACATGGCCGCCGTAATCCGGGAATTTGCCGACAGCGGTTTCGTGAATATTGTGGGCGGCTGTTGCGGCTCCACCCCCGCCCACATACAAGCCATCGCGGAGGCCCTGCGCAGCCAACCGCCGCGCATGCCGCCGAAGATCAAGCCGTATCTGCGCTTGAGCGGGCTGGAACCGTTTACCCTCCGCCCCGACACGAATTTTGTGAACATCGGAGAACGCACCAACGTCACCGGATCGCGCAGGTTCGCACGGTTGATCCGGGAAGAGAATTATGAAGCCGCTCTCGAGGTGGCGCGCGACCAGGTCGAAAACGGCGCGCAGATCATTGACGTCAATATGGACGAAGGCCTGCTGGACTCGCAGGACGCCCTCGTGACCTTTCTCAATCTCCTGGCGTCCGAACCCGATATCAGCCGGGTCCCGGTCATGATCGACTCCTCCAAGTGGGAGGTCATTGAGGCCGGCTTGAAGTGTGTCCAGGGTAAATCCATCGTCAATTCCATAAGCCTGAAGGAAGGCGAAGAGGCGTTTATCCGGCAGGCCCGGCTGGCCCGCCGCTATGGCGCCGCCGTGATCGTCATGGCATTCGACGAAGCGGGACAGGCGGACACGCTCAGCCGAAAGGTGGATATCTGTACCCGGGCGTACGGGCTGTTGACGAAAGAGGCGGGGGTTCCTCCCGAGGACATCATCTTTGACCCCAATGTATTTGCCATCGGGACCGGTATCGAGGAACACAACTCGTACGCCGTCGACTTCATCGAGGCGTGCCGTGAAATCCGGCGCACCCTGCCCCATGCCAATATCAGCGGCGGCATCAGCAATCTTTCCTTTTCGTTTCGCGGCAACGACGCAGTGCGCGAAGCCATGCATTCGGTGTTTCTGTATCATGCGATCAAGGCCGGCCTGACCATGGGAATCGTCAATCCCGGCCAACTGGCCGTGTACGAGGATATCCCGGCCGACCTGCGCGAACGCGTGGAAGACGTGGTGCTGAACCGCCGTAATGACGCAACGGACCGTTTGCTTGAAATCGCCGACCGGGTATCGGGCCGGAAGAAGCGAAAAACACCGGACCTGTCGTGGCGCAGGAAACCCGTCAATGAACGCCTGTCCCATGCCCTGGTTCACGGCGTGACCGATTTCATTGAGGAGGACACGGAGGAGGCACGCCAACAGCACGAGCGTCCGATCCACGTCATAGAAGGGCCGCTGATGGACGGCATGAAGATGGTCGGCGATCTGTTCGGCGAGGGCAAAATGTTTCTGCCGCAGGTGGTCAAGAGCGCGCGCGTGATGAAGAAGGCGGTGGCGTACCTGGTCCCGTATATCGAACAGGAAAAGGAGAGAAATGGCGATGTGCGTCCGAACGGACGCATTCTACTGGCCACGGTAAAGGGCGATGTTCACGATATCGGCAAGAATATCGTGGGGGTCGTTCTGCGCTGTAATAATTACGACGTCGTGGATCTGGGGGTCATGGTCCCGTGCGCGAACATACTGGAGGCGGCACGCGCGAAAGGCTGCGACGTGATCGGCTTGAGCGGCCTGATCACACCATCCCTGGACGAGATGGTGCACGTGGCCAAGGAACTGGCACGAGAGGAATTTGATCTTCCCCTGCTGATCGGCGGCGCTACGACATCCAAGGTCCATACGGCCGTCAAGATCGAGCCGCATTACGACCACCCGGTAATACACGTGCCGGATGCCTCGCGTGCCGTGGGCGTTGTAAGCCGGCTCTTAAGCGACCGGGCCCGGCCGGAATACGTGGATTCCGTCCGCTCGGAATACGCCGGTATCCGTTCACGTCACAAGGGCCGTCAGGGCGGTCAGAACAGGCAATCTTTCCCCAAGGCCCGCTCGAACAAATTCAAAGCGGACTGGTCCGGCTATGCGCCGCCGGTGCCCCGCTGGACAGGTCTGCAGGTGTTCCGCAAATATTCCCTGGAAACAATCAGCCGGTATATTGATTGGTCGCCTTTCTTCGCCGCGTGGGAGATGAAGGGCCGATATCCCGACATTCTGAGCGATCAGAAAACCGGGCAGGCCGCCACAAAACTCTTTGAGGAGGCACAAGCCCTCCTGCGGCGCATTATGGAAGAACAATGGCTGGAGGCTCGCGCCGTAATCGGCTTCTTCCCGGCGCAAACCGTCAACGACGACGACATCGAGCTGTACACCGATGAAAACCGCGACCAGGTCCGCACGGTCCTGCATTTTCTGCGCCAACAGATGGTCAAGCCGCCCGGACGCCCCAACCAGTGCCTGGCCGACTATGTCGCGCCGAAAGAGTCCGGCGTACCGGATTATATCGGCGCCTTTGCGGTGTCCGCCGGTTTTGGAACCGAGGAAGCGGCCGGCCGGTTTGAGCGGGCCGACAATGACTACGACAGCATCATGATCAAGGCGCTTTCCGATCGGTTGGCCGAAGCCTTTACGGAACACCTGCACGAACGCGTGCGGCGGGAATACTGGGGTTACGTTCCGGAGGAACATCTCGATAACGAGGCCCTGATCGCCGAAGCATATCGCGGAATCCGCCCCGCACCCGGATACCCGGCCTGCCCCGATCATACGGAAAAAGGCACACTGTTTGATCTGCTGGACGCCACGGAATTGACCGGTATCAGGCTGACCGAAAACTACGCCATGTGGCCGGCATCGACCGTAAGCGGGTATTATTTCTCGCATCCGGACTCGGCGTATTTCGGTGTCGGGAAAATCGGGCGCGACCAGGTGGAAGATTACGCGCAGCGCAAAGGCGACACGGTGGAACAAGTGGAGAAATGGTTGGCGCCCATCCTGGGGTACACATGAACTACACGGACATAGACTGGTCTACCTGGACTCCCGTGGAACGTGCGACGCTGTGTTTTGTCATACGCGACGGACACATTCTGCTGATTGAAAAGAAGCGCGGCCTGGGCGCGGGCAAGATTAACGGTCCCGGCGGGCGTATTGACCCCGGCGAGACTCCGGTCGAGGGCGCCGTCCGTGAAGTTCAGGAGGAACTGCTGGTCACGCCGGTCGGCCTGCGGGAATGCGGAGAACTGTTATTTCAGTTCGTGGACGGTCATTCGATTCACGGGTACGTATTCCGGGCCGATGATTGTGACGGCGAGCCGCGGGAAACCATCGAGGCCACGCCCCTCTGGACACCGCTCGACCGCATTCCGTACGAGCGCATGTGGGCCGACGACCGTATCTGGTTCCCGCTCATGCTCCAACATCGGCCGTTTGTCGGCCGTTTTCTCTTTGACGATGATCTCATGCTGGGTTGTGAAATCATCCCGGACGGAACCACGGCGTAAGGGAAACCCGCCCATCCTCCACGCCACACGCGGATCCATGAGTACCATGCCATGCCGCGGATAGGGCCGCATTATCGCGACCCTTGTTCCGGCGAGACACCGGTCATAAGGCGGTACCCCCCATACGCATGAGCAGGTTTTCTATTGACAAGTTTCATTCGGTTTTCATAATTATCTGTTTCATACGGAGTATCGGAGTTCCATGGGTGCCGGAGAATTATTTTTTGCCGCATTCGCCGTGTTGGGCGGTCTGGCGTTGTTCATTTTTGGAATGAACATCATGACCGGCGGCCTGCGGAGCGCCGCCGGTCATCGACTCCGGTATATTCTGGCGCGCACCACCCGAAACCGCATGGCGGGTATCGGACTGGGCACCTTGCTGGGCACCTTGATTCACAGCAGTGCCACCACGCTGATGCTCGTGGGATTTGTCAATGCGGGACTCATGTCATTGGCCCAGGCCGTCCCTCCCGTTCTGGGCGCCAATATCGGCACCACGTTTTCGATGATTCTCATCTCGTTCCGTCTGGGAGACTACGCCCTGTTCATGATTGCCGTGGGATTTGCCCTGCACATGATCGCTCCGCGGGCCCAGATCCGTAATTTTGGAAAGGCGTTCATGGGATTCGGCCTTCTCTTTCTGGGCATGGGCATCATGAGCGGTGCGATTGAACCCTATCGCGAAGAACTGGCACCCTACCTGGCCGCCATTACCGGCGATACGATAGCAGGAATGATACTGGGCATTCTGATCGCCTGGATCATCACCAGCATTATCCAAAGCAGCGGCGCGACCATCGGCATTACGTTCGCGTTGATCGACGCCGGCGCCATTACGGGATTCGACCAGGTCTATCCGATCATTTTGGGCGCGCATCTGGGCACGTGTGTGACGGCCCTTTTGGGCAGTATCGGCACCAATGTTCAGGCCGTTCGCACGGCGGTATCCCACCTGCTGTTCAACCTGTCCAACGTCGTTTTCGCCCTATTGGCCAAACCCTTCTTCTATTGGTTGATTCCGTTAATGACGGATGATCTCAAACGCCAGATGGCTTTCCTCCACATGATGGTCATGCTGGTAGCCGCGGTGCTTGTGTTGCCGTTTACGCCTCACTTCGCCCGCCTGGTGACGCTGATTCTGCCTTCGCGGAAACCTCCGCCCCAGCCCAGTTTTCTGGAGGAGGAACTGCTGAAATACCCGGAAAAAGCCATCTATGCCTGCATCATGGAACTTCAGCGCGTGGCACGGATCTGTGAAAAGAGTTTCCGTCTCGCCGGGGAAAGCATCCTGTTCGCCACGGATCGGCGAAAAATACAGATCATCAAACTCAATGAGGACGTCGTTAATGAGATCAAGATTTCAATGAAGCATTACCTGTCTTCATTGACCATGCGCTTCCTGTCCCGGCGCCAGGCGTTGTTGATCCAGCATATTGACCGGTGCATTACGGAACTGGAACGCATTGGAGATCATATCGAAGCCATCTGCGACATGTCATTGAGGCGGATGAGGGAACCGAAGGCGCTGGTGGACGAGGAATCGCTGGATCGACTACTTCATCTCTATAACTCCGCGCATAAGGTCTTCACGCTTGTGATCGAATCGCTGAATCCCGAGCACGCCGATTTCCAGGGTATGGCGGCGAAAATTCTGGAAGCGCGCGACCAATACATGCAGAACAGCATCAACGTCAAATCCATGTTCACCGGGAAAGTGGCGCAACGACTCATCAACCCGCTGGCAGGCATCTATTTCAGCGAATACGTGGCCGCCTTCGACCGCATTGTACGGCACTCCAAAATGATTGCGTTGGCCGAAAAGCAATCACAATTCTGGATCAAGAGGAAAAAGCTGGATTACGAAGCCACCCCCGCGCCGGATCTTCCCACACCCAAACCGGTCGACCCGGAGGACTACCTGGACAAGTTGCATCGGGAAGATTACCTCTAGCCCGGAACCCGGTCAGTCAGCGGACGCATTGCGGTCCGGCTCATCCGTTTCATCGGAATCTTCGGGCGGGCCTTCATCCCCCGGGCTCTCGGCGTCGCTCTCCTCCGTTTCGGGTTCCGCCTCCACATCATGAATGTGCGGCTCCAGGATCTCATCCGGAAGATCCTGTTCCGGCATCGTGACGCCGGGCAGATCCGCATCACGGGGAATGGTGGTAATGGAGGTATCCCAATCCAGCGGGGCGATGGCCGGCTCCGGGGTACGGTCCACAGTGAGGCGGTCTGCAAGCCCCAGGTACAATCCCGCTCCCAGCACCAACAACGTGACTACAAGCAGTGTCCCGATCAAATAGATCAGCCGCTTTTCCGAGCGCTCCAGAATCTGCCGGAGCAAATCCTCGGATTCACGCCCTTTCTCCACAAGCGCCGCCACGGTGGATGCCGTGCTCTTGCTCGTTTCATCCATACGTCCCAGCGTCTGATTGAAGTGCTTGATGGAATCAATCATCTGCTCGCCGTGCTGTACATTGCTCTCCATTTGCTTCTTTAAAAGGGCCAAGGTCTCGGTCTGTTGCTCGGTGGCTTTTCCCACGCTTTTCAGTCCGTCCACGGCCTCGGGCAGGTTCTTCATCAAGTCGACCAGGGTCTTCTGTGTTTGAACCTGCTGATCCATGTGTTCGCGAATCGTGCGAGTGAGGCCGACCAGTTCCTCGAAGCCCTCCTGAAGCACGCCGATCTGCTGCTCACGGCGATACGAGGGCCGCAATTTGGCCAACCACGTCCCCGAACGATCCGGGGATCGCCCGCGCGGCGCCGGAGAAACGGGCTCTACGTCTATGTAGTCCCCTTCGGCGGATTCCGGTTCCTGTTGTTTTCGTCTCCTCCTAAAGAGAAGTATATCGAGCCATTTTGCCATAACACGCTCCTTGTGATTAATCCGCTGAGGCTTCCGGCGAACCCGGGGCCGGCCATTCCCGCGCGCGCTGACGCAGGGCAAAATCGACCAGCACGAGAGCCGCCATGGACTCCACGATCGGGACGGCCCGGTTCACCACGCACGGATCATGTCGTCCCTTCGCGGTGAGTTCCCGTTCCTGCCCGTCGAAATCCACGGTCTTCTGAGGCAGGGATATCGTCGCCGGGGGCTTGAAGGCCACGCGAAATACAATGGGTTCCCCATTGGTAATTCCGCCCTGTATGCCCCCACTGCGATTCGTCGCCGTGCCGATCCCTCCCTCTTTCATTACAAACATATCGTTATGAGCCGATCCGCGCTGACGGCTTCCGGCAAAGCCGGAGCCAATCTCGAATCCTTTCGTCGCCGGCACGGACAGCATGGCCTGCGCCAGTCGGGCTTCCGCCTTGTCAAACACGGGCTCCCCCCACCCCGCCGGAACATGGCGGCACACGCACGTCACCACTCCCCCGAGGGAATCCCCGGCATTCCGGGCCTCCAGGATCGCCTCGCGCATGGCATCGGCGATTCCGTCGTCCGGACAACGCACGTCCGTTCGATCCACTTCTTCGCGCGTAAGCGGAAGACCGGTCAGGTCCGCCGCATCCAGTACGCCCACCGAACTGACCCAGGCCACGATATCCACACCAAATTGAACACGAAGGAACTTTTCGGCGATTGCTCCGGCCGCAACACGTCCGATGGTTTCCCGGGCACTGGACCGGCCCCCGCCGCTTGCGGCCCGTATGCCGTATTTCATCTGATAGGCATAATCCGCGTGCGACGGACGGGGTATCCGGCTCATCTCGTCGTAATCCGCCGGTCGATGATCGCGGTTCCGCACCAGCAGGCCGATGGGCGTCCCCAGTGTACGGCCGTTTTCCACGCCGGAAAGGATTTCCACCGTATCCTGTTCCGTTCTCGGCGTGGATATCGCGTGCCGGCCGGGGCGTCGCCGGTCCAACTGGGCTTGGATGTCCGTCTCGCTCAATTCCATGCCCGGCGGACAACCGTCCACCACCGCCCCCACACCGGGACAATGCGATTCACCGAACGTCGCGACCTTGAAACATTCTCCAAATACACTCGACATAATGACACGCCTATTGATGCCGGGAATCGTACCTGCACACAGGGCAATGTTCAACGTTTAAGATGTTCGCATGGCGCCCTTACCTTGCAATTCCTTTTATGGAACGGCATACTCTGCCGCGATGAATATGAATGGACAGGGTGCGCCTGCCGAGGAGTCGCCCATACAGGAATACGGGACGTTGACGCCGCAACAACTGTTGCGGCTGGCACGGGGTTTCTCCCGTATATTCTGGGGCATACCCGTCAGCCTGCTTCTTTTTCTGGATGTGCTGGACATCCGGCTCGTCCATCCCGTGCGATTGCCGACGTATGTGATCGGGGTGCTCCTGGTCTATTGGGGCTTTACCGCATTCCAGCGGGCGGCCCCGGTCGACAGGCGGTGGGCCACCCTTCTCCGATGGGGTTTCTTCCTGCTCTTCATGCAGATCTACTTTGCCCCGTTTGTCCATTGGTGGCGCCGGTATCCCGCATCGGACTATCATCTGTACAACGTCATCGCGCTCTTGTGTTGCATGATGGTGACGCTGTTGATCATCAACCGGCTTTCGGGCATTGTCGCGGACCGGCTGGGCGACCGCACCTTCCGGCTGGAATCGAATCTATGCGGGTTCTCGGTGGTCATGCTGATGATCGTCCCGCTGTCAACCCTGGTGAGCTATTCCATCTGGGGCGTGATTCGTTTCGACACCTCGTTCTATGTGGAACTTCTTCACACCCACCAACAGCTTACCCGATGGATGAATGCCTTATTTCTGCTCCCGCTTACGCTGACCATGCTGATCGCCTGGAAAGCCAAGGAACGATGCCTCCAGGCGCTCCGCATGCTGGCGGCCATGTCGATCCCGGCACTTGAATCAAACGGCGAAGCAGGATAGGGTTTGGTTCCGAACGAAATATCCCGAATGCGGCTTGCTCGTTAACGCAGTTGTGAAGACATGAAAAGGCATATCCTCATGGTATGGGCCTTGCTACTGATGCTGGCAGGCTGTTACGCGGAACGGGCAGTCGTGGTCCATGAATCGTCCGATCCTGCCGACGCCGACTACCGCGAAGTGCTGGATCGCGCGCGGGCGCGCCGGGATGCCGCGCCGCCGATTGAACGGTTGCGGGACGCCATTGAACGCTATCGAGAGGATCGGGGCGTCTATCCGTCGGACCTGATGGACCTGGTCGAACAGGACTATCTGGTGCGTATCCCGCAACCGCCCCAGGACATGGTGTACCGGTATAGACCGTCATTGGGAGTGGTAGAAATGGTCAGCACCAGGACCATTGCTGATCATGACACGGAACTGACACCCGATCCCCTGAGTCTTCCGGAATAATCAATCCCCGGCCACCAACGCCTCAGCGCCGGGCCGATCCGGCTGAATCGGAACCTGGGACCCCAACAGATCGATGTTTTTCCATTTTCCGCTTCTGAACCGCCATAGGTATCCGCTTGCCAAAATCGCGATATACACGGCGGTCCAACCCCAGGCGACAAAGATGCCCAATTTGAACACGATAACGATCAGTACCTGGCCGGTCACCAGAAAACCCCAGGCAACGGCCAGTGAATAATACATGACAAACCGCGTATCCCCCGCTCCCTTCAGCGCGCCGGCCAGTATGAGATTGCTGGCATCCGCCAGCCCCCATAGCGCCGTGAGTATGAGCAGAATCCGCCCGATGGGCAGCACCTCGTCGAGAGATAATTCCGATCCCTGGATCGTGAACAACGAAATGTAGAACTCCGGAAACAGAATATAGGTCAGGCCAACCAGTCCCATGTAGGTCGTACCCAGCTTCAACGCCGTCCAGCAGGCGCGTTCCGCATACCCGGACTCTCGCCGTCCCTGAAATTGTCCCACGACCGCGGCCGTGGCGATGGCGATGCCGATCATGGGCAGGAACGCCAGCATGTTGATGCTCAATGCGATATTGCTTGCCGCAAGCGCTTGCGCCCCCATACGGCCGGTCAGCATGACAAATATGGCGAAGGACGCGAGATCCAGGGCGAGATGCACACCTGCGGGTATTCCGTACCGAAGCATACGGCGAAACAGAGGCGCCTCGAAACGAAACGTGGAACGCGTTGCATATACCGCATCCGTACCCCGGGAGAAATAAAGAATGAAAAGAATGGCGGGCAGGACCAGGCCCGCGATCACCGAAGCCCAGGCGGCGCCCTCGATACCCATCTCCGGAAATCCCCAGTGACCGAATATCAGTGCATAATCGAGCACCAGATTCACAAGGTTCGATACCACCGTCGCCGACATGGTGACCAGGGTCAGACCACGTCCGGTATAGAACCCGCTGACCGCGGCGCCCAGCGGCGAGGTGACACTGCCGATCATGAGAATCGTAAAATAACTCAATTCCTCGCCGATGATCTCGGATGGATGCCCGCTGGAGATAATCAATTGACGGCCGAACGGTATCAGCATCAGCATGACGGGCCACGATAACAACGCAAGCCATACGGCCTGCGCGGTAGCGCGACTGCACCCGTCGGGGTTTCCCGATCCGTAGTATTGCGCTACGAAGGTGTTGGAATATCCCGCCAGCGCCATAAACCCGCAAATGAATGTGAAGGAAAGAATCCCGGCCGGCACGGCTGCCTGGATCGCGGTGGCGCTGTACCACGATAGAAAAATGCGATCCACGAATTGCATGAGCGTAAAGGAACCCATGCTGATCATTAACGGATAGGCCACCCGAAGAATGTGGCGGTATCCCCCGGGTTCTTCGGGCACGGGTTGTACTATGAATTGCGATTCAGGCATTCAGGTTCTCCGAGTCAATCGTCATGGATAGCCGAACGGAGGATGAATAACAAGCGCGGGAACAAGAAACCCGGCCCGTGCACGGCAAACGCACGCCGCGGGTCATTCCCGTTTTGGAGGAGGCTTGACGGCACAATGCAACAACCGGGACACAAGATCCGCCTTGTCGGCCGGCACCCAGAGCGTGGCGCCCGGCATGAGATCCATCAGCATGCCGCCCGCGTCTTCATTCTTGACCATGTACGGTATCTGGTATTGATCCAGGGCATGGCCGATGGTTTCGGCTTCCAGGCGCGATGAGTAGGATGCTACTTTGATGAAATCCATAACCGCATGCCGTTCAGGGTTGTTGTATCCCGGTTGCCTTCAGTATACCCCGAAAACACCCGCTCTCAAGACCGGGGGCCTTCGCTACAACACGCACACCGTTTCACCGGAAGAGGGCCACGGGCATATCGGCCTCGCGGAAAAGGTTGCCCCTATCGCCGGCCCGCTACGCAGTCGGCGTAACGACGCGCGAATGCTGGGAGTCCCGGATCTCGTGCGCCCATGAAGAGCACGACATCTCCCGGCTCGACCTCCGCTTTGAGCTCCGCTTCAAGCGCCTCGTAATCCGGCAGATAGGTAATGTTGAGACCCCGCTTGATCAGGCGATCCGCAAATGCCTCGGCCTCGATTTCCCTCTTTGCCGTTCCCCCCGCATAATACACGTCAAGCACATACAGGATATCGTTTCTCATGATATCCTGAAGCGTTTCCTCGAGATTTCCGGCCATCATGGCCAGGGGGACGTATCCGTGCGGCCGCCATACTCCAACTACGCGCCGTCCCATGGTCCGGGCGGTTTCCCAGGCAGCCCGTATCTTGGCCGGATTGTGTGCATAGTCATCGATCACCGTGATACCGCCCGCGGAACCCAGTTTTTGCAACCGTCGCTCTATACCCCGAAATCCGGCGAGGGCTTCCCCCACCGCTTCCGCATCATGGCCCAGCGCCTCGCAGAGGGTGACGGCCAGAAGCCCGTTCTCTGCGTTATGCCTGCCCGGCAATGGACACGCCATCTGCGAATTCCCGCACGGTATCCGCCATGTTCCGTTCCGCTCCTCGATCCCGGATTTTGTTTCGATCAGTTTTCGGACTGTCGACGCCGCCGCGCGACGGCTTAACCATCGGGCCGTCTCCGGCGTACACACCAGGCCCGTCCGGACCCGTTCGGCAAACTGCACGAACAAATCCAGGGATTCATCAAAATTGAAATGATCCGCCGAAATATTGGTAAGAACGGCCCACTCCGGCTGAAAAGCCAGCAAGGAACGATCGCTCTCATCCGCTTCCACAACCCATACGGCATCGCTCCCATGGCGTGCATGGCCGATATTGTCCTCGCCCACCCAATTCAACACCGCACCTCCATTCACAACCGTCGGGTCGACGCCGGCACACGTCAGTATCCAGCCGATCATACCGGTTACGGTAGTCTTCCCGGAAGTTCCGGCCACCGCGATACACGGTGCGCGGCCCATCACGTGCACCAGCATGCGAGTCCGGTGCACGATCGGGATCCCGCGCTCCCGGGCGGCGAGGATATCGGGATTGTCCGCCTCGATGGCCGTACTGATTACGACGGCGGAGGTATCCGGATGGACTCCGGAACCGTCCTGCGGGTAAAGCCGGACACCCCGGCGTCGCAATCGAGACAGCACCGGCGTCTCCGCCCCCCGGTCCAGGACTCGATCCGACCCGCTCACCGTGATGGTTCGGTCTGCCAGCAGTTGCGCAAGGGCGCTCATGCCGGTTCCGCCGATTCCGACCAGATGGACATGCGACGGCTTGGAGGTGATCTCGAATGGATGTTCGGATTGCGGGGACCCTGAACTGGACAGGTGCGAGGACATCGGATCAAGCGGTTTTTTGTGCGGGCACACCTTTGTCATTTTCCGCCTCATGCGCCTTATCCGGCTCAATGACCAAGTCGGCAAAAACGCCTCCGCCCTCCTCCACCACAAGGTGAGCGCCCCGAATATCGCCTTTGAGCAAAGCGCCCGGCTTGACGGTAATCACGCCCGTAGCCCGCAATTTCGCCTTAAGCCGGCCCATGACTTCCACATTCCGGTAGGACGCATGACTGCGCAGCGTCACCTTGGATGCGGCGGGAATCCGTAAATCACGCGCCGTGATCAGTTTTTCCGTATAGGACGCATTCGGGCCGATTTCCAGCATCCCGGTAACCTCAACGCGGCCCGATTTGACCGTGCCTTCCAGTATGAATTCACGTGCCACGACAGTGGCGGAATCGATGGAAGCCGTTTCGGTTAAATGCACCTTTCCCACGGTGACCAGGTTCTGGGTCAACGCACCGGTAATGACATGATCGGTGCGCTCAAGCCGCTCCCGGCATTTCGGACAGTACGTGTAATCGGCCCGGCCGGTAACGCAATATTCGAACCCACATTTATAGCATATGATTTCGAACTTGGTCGGCATGACCGTTCGGCCTATGCCCCGGCCCGAAGGCCGGGCCGCCGGCTCGGGCTTCACGGTTTCGGGTTCGCGCGTCTCCCGCTCGTTGGACTCATTCCGCTTTGATCCCTTGCCCTGTTGTATGGCTCTTAAGGCCGTGAAGCCATCGACGACTTTTGTTTTTCCATAGTCCGGCAACGCCGCCTCCCGATCCTTTTCCAGGTTTCAGAGCGACCGAAGCAACGGCGGCACATCCTTGCGTCCTGGATTACCGCTTTGCGAATAAGCCGGACTTCGTATCCTCGCCCTTTGCTTCCGACTGTGACAAGGGTTTCGGTTCCGGCTTCGATTCAATCTTGGATTGCGCGGACGCCGCTACTCCCGAAGGATTGACTTCGGACTTGCCGACAAAGGATACCCCGTCTTCCACGGCCAGCCGTTTGGCCCTGATGTCGCCGTTCACGCGCGCGGAGGTCTGCATCTCAATCCGATCCTTGGCCGCGATGTTGCCGTTTACGGCACCGGCCACGGACACGGAATTCACGTTGAGGTTGCCCTTGATGGTGGCGCTTTTCCCGATGGTCACATCGCCGTCCGCCTGCAGATCGCCATTGAGTTTACCGTTAACCTGGATTGAGCCCGAGGTCTTGAGCGTCCCCGTTATTTCGACTTCCGCCGCAATGGTTGTTTGAGAAGTGCCCGTGTTGCTATCCATGATATTCCCTTTCTTTGATGGAATTGATTACGCAAATGTTGTCAGTTTCGCGGCTACCATGACAGATTTCCTCCGGGAGTGACAAGATAAACCTTCCATCGGCGTCAGGATCGCTATCGGTATCGGTATCGGAACCGAGATCGGGATCGATTCCCACGGTGTATTGCGCCTCACTCCAATGAGGAACCGCGTGGGATCTCAAAATAGCTATGGCGATCGCGCCCCGCGGCTTTGGCGTCCCGGAGCTTTCCGGCGTCCGGTTTAATCCATTGTTATACGACATGGGTTCATAATCCGATACGCTACTCCGCGAGAAGTCTAGTCGCCATGAGTTCGTTTTGAGCTCTTGAATATGCGCTCAGCGCGGTAACTGTGACCCAAATGAGTCCCATGCCTAAGATCTGCAGCGCGGCCAGGCTTTCATTCAAAACCACGACGCCGAATAACGAAGCGGTGACCGGCTCAACCATCGCCACGATAGACGCCACGGCCGGTGCGGTATGTTTCAGGCCTACGATATAGAAAATGAACGACAGTCCGGCGCCGAGTACCCCCAACACTACGAATAGCGGCCAGTCCGATGCCGTCAGTACCGCCATCGCCTGGTCACGATCTCCCAACCAGATGAGCACGGAGAGGAGTACCGCGAATGCGACCATGAGAATCGCCTGTGGACTACCGTGCGGTGCCGCATACTTGAAACCAAAGATGAAGACCGCATAGGACAGGCCGGCAAGCAACCCCGCACCGACAGCAACCGGCGTGACGTCACTTGCTCCAATCTCATGAATCCCGGCAAGCAGCACAACGCCAAGCATGACCATCGCGATCGCAGCCCACTTGATGAGGGTGGGTTTTTCGAGCTTGAGCGTGAAGGACACGAGATAGACGAATACCGGCGCGCAGTACATCAAGGTCGCCGCGACAGCAACACGGCTCTCCGCAATGCTGATGAAATAAAACGTGAAATTCCCGGCTATGCCCACTCCGGCAATCGCGGACCAGAACCATAATCGGCCGCTGGCCAGACCGCTGCCATGCGGGCGCAACGCCAGCCAGACGAGAACGAACAGCAACCCGATGGCGCCCCGGTAGAACGACACCACGACCGGGTCCCAGCCTTGGGACGTGAGGATGCCGCCGATGCCGCCGGACAGCCCCCAACAGAGTGCGGCAAGCACCACGAATGCCGTACCGAAACTCACAATTTTATTTGATGATATAAGATTAATGTGATCTGGCTCGGATCTGGGTATTCTATTCACAATGAACAGGTTGCGTATTCCTGAAGCGATTTAAAACTAAAGAGAGAAAAGGGCGATACACATCCAGTTTCTCGTGTGCGAATCCCGTCCCGCACCTTTTCGATTCCGATCCCGATAGCGATCCCGACGCCGGTGTCGCTCCGCCGATGCGTGGCGCGTAGGCTCCGGGCGCGGGTTGGCGCCATCCACTCTATTGTCTCCACCCGGGGACGGTTGACAGTGTCCAACCGACCTCCGGAGGGTTCCTTGTCTCGCCGATTTGCGTCATCATACCTTCCGAGGAGTTCTCCTCCACCCCTATAAGCGTAATGGTTTCTGCATGGAATGATGGGTCGATCACATACAGCTTCATTCCCGCCAAGAGCCCGTCGTGTGCCCCCTTGTCAATGATTACGCGCGTGTCCTTGAAATGCCAATCGGCTCTGCTCGGTCGTGTTGTGCTGGAGCCAATCTCAATGATGACCGCCTCTACTGGGTCTGGCAATAGGTACTGTCGATATCTGCTCGGGATGCCGGGCAATCCGGATATATCGCGCTTGTCGTCACCGCGCTTGAGAAAGTATCTGCCGTGTGCACGATCGCGGGGCTCCAATCTTGAGTTGACGGCGTTACAGAAGCCGATGACATCATCTGAAGGGATCAGATAGGTCCGCTCACCCCACGTTACCAGGAGAAGCTCTTCTGCTATTCCTTGAAAGCCATTGCGTTCATTGGGATACGTGAAGGTCAGAGATAGCGTCGTATTCGCATAGCTCACTGGACCGTAGTTCCGATCATACAGGCCCAGGCAACCACGCCATGTGAACAAGTACCCGGACTCGGGTGCAAGCATAAGTGATACGTTCACACCGCGCCCATCTCCATAATAGTACGCGCCGGCCCACGGATGCTCCCCAAGAGTTGCAATCTCGGACTGAATCTCTTGTGCCAACTGTTCTGCCTCACGATCCGCTCGCGCACTATATTTGTCATGATCATTTACCATAGCCGGGGCTATAGCCCCGGACATCAAGAATGCGATGAGCGTATATGAAAGTTGCCGCTTCATAATCTTAATTCTCCTACGCGCAACGTTAATATTTAGACGCCGCCGGGAGCTAATGGTTCGCGTTCCATGCGCTCGTGGTTCCCATCGGCGTCGGGGTCGGTATCGGGATCGGGATCGGGATCGACTCCCACTGTATATTGCACCGGTTCCTCATGTATCGCGTAGCCACGCCGCCCTGGTTTCGTCAGCATCGCTACGATACGGTCCAGCAACGCCTTGCAGTTCGCGTTCTCATCCGCCGAGAGGGCTCCACACACATGCAGAACATCCTGAACGGCGCCGCACTCCAATGCGGAACCGCGTGCGATCTCAAAATAGCGACGGCGATCGCCGTCCGTGGCTTTGCCGTTGCCTTCGGCCATATTCAGCGGGATCGCCTGTGAAGCGCGCAGAAGCTGGTCCTTGGCGTTGCGATGGCCCTTCAGCCCTTCGCAGAATCGATAGGCCCAGCCAACAGACTCGATCGCTGCGCGATACACATCCAGTTTCTCGTGTCCGAATCCCATCCCGCATCTTTCCGATTCCGATACCGATAGCGACCCCGACTCCGACTCCGACGTTAACGTTGATGTCGCTCCGCCAATGCCGCGCTCACCAACCGGTTTGACGGTAGCAGGCGAAGCCTGCGGACAAGGCTGTAAACGAAGTGAGGAAAGAGAAAAAGGCTATCCATTAGATTATAAATTATAACGATGCGCGATCATTTGACAACCTCACCATCCACGCCACTATCCTTCGCCAAGATCCGTCGACCTCCAACCGGCGCTCCGCCCCACCCGGATCCGAATACGGATCGCCGCGCAGATCGCAAGGCCTGAAATCGGTAATGCTGCTTTATATATTTTGGTTCTTCCCTGATTCCCGTGGGATATTTCATTGGATGATATACGATGGGGGTCAT
>SLKG01000044.1 GCA_007134735.1 Kiritimatiellia bacterium | reverse complement strand
TCATTGTGATCGGCCGGGCCGGGGTTATACAATGACGGTTTCATGAAGTCATCATCGAAGGACGATTATATGGCCGGAATTGTGGGGATCGGTTTGGATGCCGACGATGGGCATGTCCGGTTCACGCAGGGGGAGGTGTTCCGGATTTACCGGGGTTCGGAGGCGTCCCATGCGCACATGCGGGATACCTGCCTCCGGATACAGGAACCCATACGCCGGCGGGGCAAACGCCTGGAGGACCTGAGCGGCGATGAATTTGTCAAGCTGGTTGCAAATCTTGATGGCGCCTGCTGACGGATAGCGGGCGCCCGAATGTGATTAACGGCGGTATCATGAAAATCCTTTATCTATCCAATCGCCCGCCGCATGCGCGCTCCATGGGCGGTTTGCTGATTGTGTATCATAGGATCCGCCGGTTACTGGAGCGCGGACACGATGTCGGTTTGTCCGTTCTGTATGCCAAGGGGGAGGAACGCTATCTGGCGGAATGGGAATCGCGCGGAATTGATTTGTGTGCGTTTCCGATGCCCGAAGTGCCGACGGGATGGCGCGGGAAGGTGAGCCGCCTGAGGGGCGGCGTTCCGCATCCGTTTCATGCCTATAAATCCGAGGCCATGTTGCGGGGGGTGGGTGATATGGTAGAGCGTGGGAAATACGAGGTCGCCGTGGCCGAGTTTTCGGTCATGGGGCAATACCTGCATCACAATCCCTGGTTACCGGCCGTGCGCAAGATCATTTCGAGTCATCAATCCCTTGCGGCGCTTCGATACGCGGATTTGCCGCAAATGGGGTTCCGGCCGGCGGAGATGCGGGAGTGGCGCCGGGCGCAGCGCCGCCGGCGCTATGAACTGGAACTGTTCAGATCGGTGGATCGCATTCTCGTCTTTAACCGGGAGGAACGGTTTCTATTGTTGAGCCGCGCGCCCGATCTTCATGTCAATGTGGTGCCCTGCAGTGTGGACGCGGGGTACTTCCACCCGCCCCAGCATCCTGTCTCGGAGCGCATATTGCTGTTTACCGGAAATTACATCGATGATTCCAATCGAGATGCCGTCCTTTGGTTTGCACGGGAGGTTTGGCCGAAACTTAAGCGGCGCTATCCCGACCTGAGGTTTCAGGTGGTGGGTCCGGAACCGTCCGCGCAGATGAGGGAGTTGGCCCGCACGGGATCGGGTATCGAGGTGACGGGAGAAGTGGACGATGTTCGTCCGTATTTGAATCACGCCCGCGTATACGTATGCCCGGTCCGAAAGGGTTTGGGAATGCGCATGAAGATTCTGGAGGCCATGGCATCGGGGATTCCCGTGGTGGCCACAACGCTGGCCGCGAAAGGCATTCCGGCCCAAGTGGGGGAAAACTGTTTTCTGGCCGATGATCCCGGGATCATGATCAACTGTATCGACCTACTTCTGAACGACACTCCGTTATGCGCGGCCATTGCGAGAAGAGCACGTGATATGGTCGTTGAGCGCTTCACATGGGAACAGAGTGTGGGGCAGCTGGAACGGATATTTCATGATGTGGTGACCGGGGGGTAATGCCTCGCCGCGATATTCGAAGGAGTATCCGGAAACCCATTATTCCCGGATCGCATCGTGTGGGGACGCTCGCTCCAATTCCAAGCCGGCGGGAATCAGTATATCGGTCCGGAATGAACGGGTTTCACCGCGGCGGGTGATCGTGTGAATCGCAATGCGCGCGGCTCGGGGCCAGTCCTCCGCACGTGCGGCATGCCACTCTGTAACCCAGTCCTCCTCTTTGAGAACGGAGATCTCCAACTGTTCAACGGCTTCAATCAGTGTATTGGTGACGGGCGGCATCAGGGCGCCGGGGCCGGCCAGCGGCTGGTGAATGCGGATAAGCCGGGGGCGATCCCTGCCGGCCGTGTCAAGACGATACCGCACGTGGTGAATTTCGCTCCATCGAAGATCCTCCTCATCCGGAGAAGGTCGAACGGCGGTGCACCATGACAGCATTGCGGACCCGGGCACAGGGTGATCGGTCTCGATCAGGGAGAACGCGCACACTTCATACATTTCCAATGGGACGGCTGCCGAAAGGTCCGCCGTTATGAGCTCCAAGGCCCGGACAGCCGCGGCATCGCCGTGTACGCGCGCATCACGATCCCCCAGAATACGGGCGGTAATATGATAAACGGAAAATATGACGGTAACCGTCAACGCCGCAATGGTCAGGGCAAGCAGCATCTCGATAAGCGTAAATGCTTTTCGCATCAGCTCTCAGTAATCAACTTGATAAAGAAGAACACGACCCCGATGAGGGCCAAGAGGCCGATGGCGGCAATCAGCAGGAACCACAACCCCTTGGTCTCCTTTCCGCGGGCGCCGAAGGGGGAAATACTTCCGAAGGATTCGGGTGCGGCGGCCGGACCGGGGGCCACCTCGACGTCCGCGTTCGGTTCCTGTTCCGTTTCGATGGTTTCTCCGGGAGTGGCGTCAAACATGAATTCAACGGAGCCGACTTGAATGATGTCCTTGGGTTTGAGCGCGGATTCCGTAATGTCCCGGGCGTTGACACGGGTGCCGTTCGTGGAGCCGAGGTCCTTGAGGAGATATTTATTTTCCTGACGAATAACCGTGCAGTGTTTTCCGGAAACGGTGGGATTATCAACCGGAACATCGTTTTCGGCTTTCCGGCCAATGGTGATTTCATCCTTGTCTATTTGAATGTTCTTCCCGCGAACTTCCTGGGACATGCCGATCAAAACAGCCATGGCCTTGTTCCTTTCATTCTTGCACTGTATGGCATATTCTCACTTAAGCAATACCCTGTCAACGTGTTAGACCGCAATCGATTCTTGCCTTGAACCCATACGGTTTCTGCGTCCGCGCCCCCGTTTCTTTTTCGCTATACGGGCCGGCCCATCAGGGGAGATCCTGTAAAATGGGTTCCAACATACGTGGAGGAGGCAGGTCGATGTATTCGTGCGTTGCGCCTTTTGCGGGCTGGATGCCGAGAATACGGCAGATCGTCGGATGCAACTGCAGGGAATCGACCGGGCCCAGGTACGTGCCCCCCAGTGGCTCCGGATATCGCCAGAAGACGGCCACGCCCAACATATTGGAGTCCACGTGATGGTCGTAGCCATGCATGCCCATGGGGCCTCCCATATGTTCCACGGGTTCAACCTTCGAGGCAATTCCCCGGTGGAAGGTATAGCCGGGATCGAGGGCTACCACGATATCCCCGACGCGGTTGGGATGATTATATCCCCATTGTTCGGGCAGATCTTTTCGGCGGTCCGCATATAGAAAATCATATGCCTGAAGGCGGTTCAGAATGTTCTGTTCCACCTGCATGCGCACTTCGGCAGATTCAATTTTGTTCAGATAGATATTGGCCATATTCCCATTGGTCAGGGCGAGTACCTTCTCTTCCTCTTCTTCCAGGCCCGCAATGAGATGAATATTGACCAGAGAGTGAACGGTACTCATGCCGTGATCCGTGGTGATAAAGAGATAAAGCTCATCCCGTGGGGACATTTTGGCATCGAAGAGGGTAATGATCTGCTCGGTGAACCATCCGTACAAGGCATCCATCTCGGCAACCATATCCGCAATTTCAGGCGCCTCGGGGCCCACTTCATGTCCTAAGAGGTCGGGGGTTACGGTGTAGCCCATGATCAACTGGAGAGGCGTATCGGAGTCATCCGCGCGCCATGTATCCAGGATCAGTTCCATCCGTTCCCTGTCCGTGAGATCGCCGCTGTACCGTTGCCCATAGTATTCAGCGGCATGCGGAGTCGGCTGGTTATAGGACTTGATCCAGTCATAGACGGCTACACGCAGACCTTGTCGAGTTGCCGTGGTCCAGATGGGTTCCGCCTCCAGTAAATCGGGTTTCCCGGAAAAAGTAAAAATCCGGTCCCGCTCCCGGTCATAAAAGGTATTGGCGGGAATGCCGTGATCGGCAACCCGGACACCGGTTGCCTGGGAGGTATGGGAGGGAAACGTAATGGACGGGAATCCGGGCTTGAGTTCGCGCGTATGGGCGCCTTCGCGGATCAACCGGTCAAAATGAGGTGTCTCGGTGCGGGCCAGGTAATCATGCCGCATTCCGTCGATGCTCATCCATATGATGACGGTTCGGCCCTCCTCCGATTCGGGATAAGGTTTTACGGGGAGCTCCGGAACGGGTTCATCCAGTTCGATGTCAAAGCGATCGAGATCGTAAATCTCCTCAACCAACTCTAGCGCGTCTTCGTCCTCAAGGGCCTCCGGTGCGCACGACACGGCCCCCACGAATACGCATAAACTGACCATCACCCCAAAACACGCATGCCGGAACAACTTCAATATGCACCACATAGGGCCACATCCTCCATTTTCTCAATCAAGTCCATACCGCTGTCTAAATAGGCACTAATTGAAAAATATATCACGACACACGCGTTTACGAAAAAGAAAACGACATAAGTGCCCCTTCCTTGAGAGGGACAGACACTAAAGTGGTCAGAGGGACAGACACTGTAGACACTGCAAAAGACGGCACGACCCCCGATTAATGAGACAGAATCGGGCCTAATTCGACAAAAAAGAGACATAATGGCACACCCCGGGCATTGCCGGATTGCATCGAGTGATTGTAAACAGTTTTATAAGGGGTTTACATGAAAGTATTTATATAAATTATATGATCTGTTTTCGGTTTTTGGCACGAGAACTGCTCATATAGTGTGGCGAGGATTTTTTGTGCAATATCGAAAACGAAAATCGGTGAGGTGAGTTATGTCGAAGGTTCTGGGTATAGATTTAGGGACAACGAATTCGTGTATGGCCGTGATGGAAGGCGGAGAGGCGGTGGTCATTCCCAATGCGGAAGGCGGCCGTACAACGCCTTCTGTGGTGGCGTTTACGAAGAGTGGTGAGCGGTTGGTCGGTCAGGCGGCAAAGCGTCAGGCTGTAACCAATCCCAAAAATACGATTTCATCCATTAAGCGGTTTATGGGGCGGCGTTTTGACGAAGTTGCTCACGAGATGGCCATGGTGCCATTTGAAATTGTAAAGGCGGAAAATGGCGATGCGCACGTCAAGGTAGAGGAGAAGACCTATTCCCCCCCCGAGATTTCCTCGATGATTCTCCAAAAAATGCGTGCGGATGCGGAGTCTTATCTTGGGGAAAAAATATCGCAAGCCATTATAACCGTACCGGCGTATTTCAATGATAGCCAGCGTCAAGCGACCAAGGATGCCGGCCGGATTGCGGGGCTTGAAGTGCTTCGCATCATTAATGAACCGACAGCGGCCTCGCTGGCGTACGGGCTCGACAAGAAGAAAGACGAGAAAATCGCGGTATATGATCTCGGCGGCGGCACATTTGACATATCCATCCTGGAGATTGGTGAGGGTGTGTTTGAGGTCAAGGCTACCAATGGGGACACTCATCTGGGGGGCGATGATTTCGACCAGGCTATTATCGATTGGTTGATCGCCGAATTCAAGAAAGAGCAGGGGATTGATCTGGCACAGGACAAGATGGCCCTTCAGCGTCTCAAAGAAGCGGCCGAAAAGGCAAAGTGTGAATTGTCCAGTTCTCAGACGACGGACATCAATCTTCCGTTCATTACGGCCGATTCCGCCGGGCCGAAACACCTGAACATATCTTTAACCCGGGCCAAGCTTGAGCAACTGGTGGATGACCTGATCAGCCGGTCCACGGGGCCTGTGGAAGCCTGCCTCAAGGATTCTGAAATCCGTAGTGCCGAAGTGGATGAGGTTATCCTGGTCGGAGGCCAGACCCGTATGCCGAAAGTGCAGGAAGTAGTTAGGAAGTCGTTCGGCAAGGATGCCCATAAAGGCGTGAATCCCGACGAAGTGGTAGCCGTTGGAGCGGCCATCCAAGGAGGGGTGCTGAAGGGCGAGGTGAAGGATGTTCTGTTGCTGGATGTATCCCCGCTGACACTGGGAATCGAAACGCTGGGTGGCGTGTCCACGCCCTTGATCGAGCGTAACACCACGATTCCCACCCGGAAAAGCGAGATTTTCAGCACGGCCGCGGATAATCAATCCACGGTGGAAATTCATGTTCTTCAGGGAGAACGCAAGATGGCGCGGGATAATAAGACCATCGGCCGCTTCCATCTGGACGGCATTCCGCCTGCCCCACGCGGTGTTCCGCAGATCGAAGTGACGTTTGATATTGACTCCAACGGCATCCTGCATGTGAGCGCCAAGGATCTTGGTACCGGCAAGGAGCAGAAGATCACCATAACGGCCTCCAGCGGTTTAAGCGAGCAGGAGATCAGCGATATGGTTAAGGATGCCGAACAGCATGCCGATGAGGACAAGAAGGCGCGGGAGACTGCCGAGACCCGGAACCGGGCGGATGCCATGGCCTATGAAACCGAGAAATTTATCAAGGAACAGGGGGATAAGATTCCGTCTGATAAGAAATCTGCGCTCGAGGAACGCATTAAGAAGTTGCGCGCAGCCATCGATGCGAACAACGTGGAGGATATGAAGTCAGAAATCGAGCAGGTCAATTCGGCCATGCAGGAGATATCCGCTGAATTGTATGCTCAAGCCAAGAATACCGGTGAGGCCGCCGGAGCGGGGCCGGATGATCAATCCGGAGGGGATCAGGCTTCATCCGGTCAAAAGGAACAAGAGGCGGGCGGCGCGAAGGACGGGGAAGTCATCGATGCGGATTTCGAGATGGTCGATGACGAAGAGAAAAAGAAGAAGTCGTAATAGACGTTTCGAGGGGAAACGCATGGGCCCTGATTGACCAGGGCGCGCGTAATCAAACAAACAACCAAGAGGAGGAGAGTATCAATGAAGATTCAGCCATTAGGGGACAGAGTTCTGGTTCAACCCTTGGAGGACGATGAAGAGACCAAGGGAGGGATCATTATTCCGGATACGGCGAAGGAAAAACCCCAACAAGGCAAAGTGGTTGCCGTGGGTACCGGCAAATTGGACGAAGACGGGAAGAAGATTCCTTTTAACGTGAAGAAGGGGGATCGAATTCTCATGCCGAAGTACGGCGGCACCGAAATCAAGGTGGACGGGAAGGAATACCAGATTCTTCGAGAAGACGATATTCTCGGAATTATCGAATAAAC
>SLKG01000077.1 GCA_007134735.1 Kiritimatiellia bacterium | reverse complement strand
CTTGATCTGCTGGAAATAATGCCGTCGTATCAATACGTCGGCACGGGACGCGACGACGGACAAGAGCGCGGGGAATTCTCCCCCATATTCTTCCGGACAGACCGGTTTACGTTGCTCGATCATTCCCAGTTCTGGCTATCCGACACACCCGGAAAACCCGGAAGTATCGGCCGGGAAGCGGTCCTGCCAAGAATTGTTACCTGGGCGAAACTCAGGGACAGAAGAACAGGAATGGACCTATACGTTTTCAACACGCATTTCAGTCACATCAGCGATCGTGCCCGGAGAATAAGTATGGAGATCCTGTCGGATAAAATGAAGAGCATCGCCGGGGAGGCGAGCGTGATGGTGACCGGAGATTTCAATATCACGAAGGGGTCCCGGCTCTATTACGATATGCTGGAACGTTTTCGGGAATATAACGATCTTCAAAACACCGAACTGATCTCCATCGAACCGGTCATCGGTGCGGAATCAACGTTTAACGCCTTTCGCAAGGAAACCGAACCGCGGGTCATCGACTACATATTTGCGAACAGTCATTTTAATGTCATTTCATATGGCGTGGATAAAATCGTGCGCGACGGTGTGTTTATTTCGGATCATTGGCCGGTGAAGGTGGTGGTGGAGTTTAAATAGTACGGGTCAAGTTCTCCACAGAGTTCCCGGAATAGTTAGCGGTTCTTCTTACGGCCTGATCACCTCGATCGCGAAGAACCGGGCGTTGATCGCCGGATCGGCGATGGTTCCCGTTGTCTCGAACCACGGCGCCTCACCGCCGGGCACCGTGTTGCTCCAGATGACGATGTGCGGCGCGTCGTCGTACGAGTTGTCTATGGCCCTCACGACATACATACGCTCGTGATTGCCGCGCGCAGTCCAGGTCACCTCCGCATCGGCCCCGTCGGAATCAATGTGAATGATCTTGAATACCGAATCCGGATTGGTGGGATCGGTGCCGGCGATCGCTTCCATCAAGTCCGATGCGCCGTCTCCGTCGGTGTCCGGATTGTTCGGGTCGGAGGTTACGATGCCGCCCCACGGCGCCCCGGTGATCTCGTCCAGGTCCGAAAGGCCGTCCCCGTCGTTATCCCAATCCAATTCGTCCGGCACGCCGTCTCCGTCGGTGTCGAGATCCCAGCGTCGCACTTCGACGGCTTGGAGAAATCCCGCGCGGTGATCGATTGTGCCCGCGCCGCCGATGCCGATCCCGCCGGGCTGGGCTCCGGAGGAAACATGCCGCCAGTCGCGCCCGCCTAGCGATACCGTATTGTCGCTGACTTGTCCGACCCCGTTATGGACGGAGCCGATGTGGTAGAAGTCCGCAAGTGCCGCGGCGGCGGAGAGACACAGCAGGCCAATGAACAGTTTCTGTGTCGTTTTCATGTTTATACTCCTTTTCTTCTTCCAACTGGGAACCGCAAATGGACGCAAATGAACGCAAATGTTCATGATTGCAAGACCACCTTCTTCCATTGGAGTTTTGGGTGTTTGAAGTTCAGAATAACGCCAGCCTCGCATCCGGTAATGCGCAAATAATTAATGACCTGGCCGATGTGTTCCGGAGAAATGGACTCGACCGTTTTCGTCTCAACGACTACGCGATCCATGACTTCGAGGTCGGGGATATAATCATCAATGCGCTCTCCTCGATACATGACGGGATAGATCTTCTGCTGATTGAAAGAAAGCCCCTGATATTTAAACTCGAGGCACAAAGCCCGTTCATAGGTCTTCTCCCGTAATCCGTGCCCGAGTTCATTCAACACCGTCATGGCGCTTCCGGTGATTTGATACACCAGATCATTCTCCGCATAGTTTTCCATTTAAGCTTTCCCCTCTTTCCCATCGCGTTCATTTGCGTCCATTTGCGGTTCTCACTGCTCCTGCGCGCCGAGCAACGCCTCAAGCCGCTCCAGACGAGCCTGCAACTCCGCGTTCTCATTCCGGAGCTGAATCACTTCGTCGTCCAATTTCGAGTTCAGGCCCTGGATGGCCGCCAGCGCCACGCCGTCGGCATCGAGCGTGTTGATCCGCGTGTCGTTGCCGAGGCCAAAGGCAGCGTAGAAATCCTGTGCGACCGGGCCGATGTAGCGGCGTTGGCCCGGATCGGCCTTGTAGTTCCAAGCGGTCAACGGCAGGCTTGCCACACCCTCGAGGATGGCCTGCGTGTCAATCTCCTCGAAGTTCTCCTTTGCCTCGCGGTCGGAGATCGCCGACCAGGACGTGCCGTTGGCGGGCAACTCCGCACCAAGAGACATGGCGCCGTCCGAGAAGAGGCGGTACCCGCCCGCAGCTCGCATGGTCACGGAATCGGGATCCACGGAAGAAATGTCCGCATGGTTAGAATCGCCCCAGACAAATGCGCCATTGTGAAGAGCTTTGGCCCGGTGACCCGCCGCGAAGCTGTAATTCCCATTCGCGCTGTTCCCACCGCCGCCGGGCACCATGGCCCGATGACCATTGGCGGTATTGGCCTCGCCGCCGGATATGGTAGCGGCCAGACCTTCCGCCGTATTATTGATGCCGCCGCCTATCGTGGACCAATCGTAACGGGCCTCATTGAACCAGCCGCCGGACACCGTCGTCGCATTGGTCGCCGCCACATTGAGCCATCCTCCGCCGACTGTAGACGCTGCACCGGCAGACAAGTTGTTGTAGCCACCGGCGACGGTCGAATTATCGAATGGTTCCCACACCTCGTCGGCCCCACCCAGCACCCGGTTCTTCACGCCGCCGCCAATAGTGGCGCCGGATCCATCGGTCACATTTTCGGCCCCGCCTCCGACGGCGGAAAACCAGCCTTGTGCCTCATTCAACATTCCGCCGGCCACAACAGTAAGCCAATCCGCAGCGTGGTTCATACTGCCGCCGCTCACTGTGGCCCCGATATTATCCGCAACATTACTATGCCCGCCGGCCACGATGGCGCCCTCCTCGATGGCCTGGTTATAGGCGCCGCCACTCACCGTGCTCCATCGGAATGCGGTCCGGTTTTCTTGCCCGCCGCTGATGACGGAATACCGGCCTTCAGCGGTATTGTCCACGCCGCCGCTGATCGTGGCATGATGTGAGTTGGTGTGGATCGTATTCTGTTCCCCTCCTCCGATCACGGCGTGTTGCGCATCGTCCCGGATCCAGTTATCGAAGCCGCCCGCCAATACGGCATGGGTGGCCCCGGCCCCGATTCTGTTTTCAAAACCGCCGCTCACAATGGCGCGCGGGCTGAATTCGCCGATGACGTTGAAGTGACCGCCGCCGATCATGGCGCCGACGGATTCCTTCATAATGATGTTCATGTCGCCGCCGCCGATGACGGCGCCGCTGCAATTGGTTCCGATGATGTGCCGCCGGCCGCCGCTGATGACCGCGCCGTAGGAATCGATCTGTATCTCATTTTCTTCCCCACCCGCAATCACGCCCGCCACCACGCCCATGTCTATATGATTATCGTATCCGCCGCCAATTACGGCGTAGGTCGAATCCACGTCGATTTGGTTGCCGCGCCCCCCGCCCACCACGGTGTAATCGGAGCCGGCTACGGCGCCGAATCCCATGGCGATGGCGTTGTTTCCGCCGGCCGCCGGCGCCGTGGCAAACGTCCCGTTTTCGTCATAGCCCTGCAGGGCATCCGGAATTACCGGCATCGTGGTCCAGTCGATCTTGTTGCTGGTAACCGAGGACATCGCCAGTTGCGTGTTGCCGACCGCGCCCGCCTGAATCTTTTCGGCGCTGATCTGGTTGTCGGCGATGTGTTGGTTGAATACCGCGCCGTCTGCCAGCATGACGGCATCCACCGTGCCCGGGGGCAACCCAGCCGCGTACCGGGCGTACGCCACGGAAACCAGCCGCTCACGAGGCGTCAGGATGGTCCCGTCCACCTCCACCTCGATCCAGACCTCGTCCTGAGTCAACGCGCTGTCCAACGCTCCATACCCCTCGGCGTCACCGATATAGGTGGCATAGAGCCCATCCACAACAGCCACCGTGCCCGTGTCCACATAATGCAGGACGCCGCCGGCCTCCGCGTCGTACAGGCGAAAGGTGATATCCACCAACCCGTTGTACAGGTTCGTCCCGTCCATGAGCTTACCTTGGTAGTTGATCAGTTCGGGCACGGTCTGCGCCCGCGCCGATCCGCCAAGAACCAGAAGGCCCATTATCATCACTATGCCGATCCGATATGTCTTCATGTTCTTTCTCCTATTTGTTTCCTGTATTCGATGGACGAGAACGGCGACGAGAAGGGCGGACGAGTGAATTCTCTCTACTCGTTATCCGTTCTCGTCGCCGTTTTCGTGAACCGATTTCCGAAATCTAGTTTCAACCATCTCCCATCCCGCTTTCCGGGACGGCGCGGCCGGCTCCGTCCCGCCATGGGCGGAACTACGCCGCGCCAAGGAGCGCCATCCTACAAGCCATCTTGCCGCTCTCAATCAAACCCGAACCGGCTGGCCCGCAGGCGGAATAAGACCGGATTCCCGGCCCCGACGAACAAGTGGTCGTTGTGCACGTCGGTTGGGGCCGGCAGATGTACCCCCACGTGCCAGTCGTCGCCTGTCAGATCCGTGGTGTATTCCAGTATCTGGTCGGCCAGGGTTCCGCCGCGCCAGGTGACGCGAACGTCATTATCCTCCCGGACCATATCGACCAGTTCCAGCCGAGCGTCCGGATCGTTGGGATCAAGACCGGCCAGCCACATCTCACCGTCGGACATGGTATTCCCGCTTGAATCGGGATTGAGGGGATCGGTGCCGACATCCAAGTCGCTGACCATGACGCCCGTGCCGGTCTCAACGATATCCGGCAATCCGTCGCCGTCGCTGTCCTGGAAATGATCGAAGCCGACATCGAATGGTTCGCCATCCGGGCGGGACTCGCCGTCCACATCGAAATGGCCGGGGCCGGCCATCTGGCCGGCGCCTCGGCACGGCGACCAGGCAGTCAAATGGTAGTTACCCGCATACAATAGCGGCGGCGCGTCAAAATTGCCGGTCCCCGCATGACCGCCCTCGATATTGCTGTATTGTACCGCAACCCCGGACGCAACGCTTGGGCCCTGATTGTCATAGATCAGGCTGTCCGAGACCCAAACATCCGATTCCCATTGGTAGATCCCGTATTCGTCATTGTGGACCACGGTACACAAATCAATGAAGGCCATACTTTCGGATAGATCCAAGCCGCCGCCCCGCATCGGGGTGTGCAGACGGCCTTCCGCCAGCAGCGTGTTTTCCATCAACAGTATGGATCCTGCCTCCGCGGCTATCCCGGCGCCTGCCGAGCCTGCTTCGTTGCGCAGCATGTACACCCGGTTGACAATGCCCGTGCCCGCCCACAGGTCCAAGGCCCCGCCGCGGTGGCCGGCGATATTCCCTTCCATCAGGATGTTGCCGTTGAGACCGATCCAACTTTCCTCTGCGTGAATGCCGCCGCCGATAAACGCTTCATTGTCCTGAATAACAGAGGTTCCATACCCCGTGGTGTGCAGCGACGCCCGACTTCCCGCAACCAGACACATACCGCCTCCGCGATTGGATCCGTCATCACTCGGCGTCCGGTTACCCAGCAGGTTCAGATTCGTGGCGGTCAACCGCGACGCCCCGGACAGGAACAGGCCGCCGCCGGCCATGGTGCCTTGGTTGTCCTCGAAGCTCATCTCGACAAACAGGGCCTCGGCCTGATCCCGCAAGGCGCACCCGCCCCCGGTAAGCGCGCGGTTGGAAAGGATGGTTGATTGCTCCAGGAATATATGACCGTCTTCCCACATACCGCCCCCGCCCGAATTGAACGCTTCATTATCAATGGCTTCCAGGTGCACCAGGTGCCCGGCGGCTTCCATTCCGCTGAATCCGCCGCCATGAAGGGCCGTGCTGCGGTTGCCGCGGAACAGGATATTGGTCCCGGAGAAGTTGCCCTCATGAATATCCGCTCCGCCCCCGGAGAGACCGGATACATTATTCAGGAATTCTACGTGGCGCAGCGCGATCATGGATGCCCGGGTGGCCATTCCACCCCCAAAACCCGAAGCCGTATTGTTCTCGAACACAATCGGGAAGTCCGTGTCATCGCGATGAATACGTACGGTTGTTCCGCCCGAGGCAAAAAGACCGCCGCCATGTCGCGCCCGATTCTGGTCGATCCATAGCACGTCGGATCCGGAGGATAAGTTTAAAGCCCGGACGCCGGCATGCCAGATTGCGCCCCCGTTGCCGACGCCGTTTTCATCGGCGTCGGCTCGGTTCATGTAGGCGTTCAATCCGTCCACGAATACCGTGGAGTTCGTCATCCACATTCCACCCCCGTCACTATTGGCCGTATTATGCTCCAATTGCATGCGCGAAAGATGAGATGGCGTCACGACGCTTCCCGCGGATTGCAGCGCCAGCCCGCCCCCGTCGCGACCCGCATGATTGCGGCTGAACACCGAATCGGTCAGGATTACCGCGCCACTGACAGCACAGAGTCCGCCCCCGTCCGTGCCGGCCGTGTTGTACTGGAAAACGCATCCATCCAGCATGGTTTGGGCGAGCCATACATGCGCTCCAGCGCCTGTTCCTGCGGTCGTGTTGCTATATACAAGCGAATCTGAGGCTTCGAACCGGCCGCCCTCTGCGAAGATTCCGCCGCCCCTCTCGGCACCATGATTATGCCGTATCGTGGCCTGATGCACGACGGCTGTTCCACGCAGGATATGGATCCCCCCGCCCTCAACGATCGCGTGATTGCCGTGGATGACGGCGCTGTTGGTAAGGGTCAAGTGCGACTCGACCAGATGGATTCCGCCGCCCCTGTTGGCTGAATTGGTTTGATTCAAGGCATCCGGCCCGCCCACATACGCATCGTTGATCACGCCCACGGAGTCGGCTAAATAGATCCCTCCGCCACGCTCCCCGGCCCGGTTATGCGCCACCGCCGCTTTGTCGGAAAGAATCAAATACGAATCCTGCACGTAGATCCCGCCGCCCTCTCCACCCAAGGCCTCGTTGGGACCAAAAGCAGGATGATTCAGACCAATTCGGATCCCGACGCCGCTGATCCGGCCGGTTGATCCGCCGCTCATCCAGATCCCGCCGCCATCCCGGTTGGCGGTATTTGCGCACACGTAGGAGTCTTCCAGCAGTTCCAGGCTGGAGCCCTCGGTCAGGGCAATGCCACCCCCATAGGTGGCCATATTATCCATAACATCAATGGTTCCGGTCAGGATGGCCTCAGAAGCTTCATGCAAAAAAATTCCCCCACCGGCATGTGCGGCGGCATTGCCATGTATGGCCGTAATCGTTTCGCCGTGAATTTCCAGTGCCCCGTTCCGCACCGCGATCCCGCCTCCACGCCCTTCCGCGGGCGAAACGCCGCCCGTCGCATTAAAGGCGTGGTTGTTATCGACCTCTGAATCGACTACACGAAGCGCCGAACCCCACACGAAAATTCCGCCGCCAAACCCGTTGGCCCCATTGTTAACAATCCGACAGCGGTCGATTTCCACTTGGCTGTTGTCGACAATGTACATACCGCCTCCAAACCATTCATCGCCGGATGCCGGTGGCCGCCCAAGCGTTACAATCAGATCAACCAACTGCACATTCCTGGAGTTAAAAATATTCATGACACTGCCATGTGAATCCGCCTCGGGCAGACGGATGATCGTCTCGCCGTGGGCGACTTTTTCCGAGAAATCCTCCCGCCAGTTTCCGTCAATGATCATGCCGTCATTCATAAGATCCGTAATCGTGATGACTTCGGCATACACCCCGGTGGACACCATGATGCGGGGCGTCCCGGGCAGGACAGAGGCCGTATTTATCGCGTTCTGGATGGTGACAAAATTATAGACATCGCCTTCGATCCGGACGGCCGCCTGTGCGACGAAACCGTACACCGTAAGGGCCAAGACCAGACGGAACGTAGTTTTCATGTTCTTTCTCCTGTGTTCCTGCTCGCGTTCTTCCAAACACAATTGCCAAGGGAAACAAATAATCGCGTGAACGCCTTCGGTTCATTGCGCACCGTCATGGCACAACCGGTAATTTGACAAACCAGATCATTCATGCGAGACGCGTTGAGATTGCAGCGGGAGGTTTCGTGAATAGTCAATGGCGCGATCGCCTCGGGCGAATCACCGCGCACGATCCGGTCGATGACCGGCAGCATATACTCATAACCACGCAAGGCCAGACCGGCGGTTGCCATAATCGTTTTCTCCGATCGACGATGTACCACAAAACGCCGCACGGGATGTGACCGATCCTGCCAATTTCGGCATTTTTTTATGGGGGCGTGATTACTATACTCCTCCCCCTACCCGTCTGTTCGCGGTTGTTTTCCTGCTCACTCCAACGGCCACGAAGAAAACCGCGAATGAACGTTCCTAAACGCTAATGGAAGACATCATGTTCTTTCCAGGTTCCAGCACACTCTCGCCTTCATCAATCTGTCGCCCCTTCGGGGCTCATCATCTTAATCGCAATCCTAATCTTAATCCTAATCGACCCGATTCAGATTGGGAAACCAAGGACCCGGGACTAAGGACGAAGGACCAGAGACGCACGCCGCCGCAGGCGGCCCCCCATCCGCCCACTCTTATTTCTTGATCTTTCTTTCAAAGCCCAAGACCATGCTCCTGGAGGATGGATGAACCCGACCGATATCACATACTGGAATCGCGAAGCGGAAACACCGCCGCGCGAGCAATTGGAAAGACAACAGCTCGAGTCCCTACGCCAAACGGTGGAAACCGCACTCAAGACGCCGTTTTACCGGCGGCGCCTCGAAAAATGCGGCCTGGCCGACGGAAGCGATATCGCCGCGCTCGAGGACCTCAAACGCATCCCCTTCACCACCAAAGACGACCTGCGTGAAGCCTACCCGGATCAACTCCTGGCCGTCCCCCTGGACGAGGTGGTGCGCCTGCATACCTCCAGCGGAACCACCGGCACGCCCACGGTGATTTATCATACCCAACAGGATATCGACGCCTGGACCGAACTCACCTGCCGGGGGGTGGTCGCCACCGGCGCTTCGCATCGCGATGTTTTCCAGAACATGATGTCGTACGGGCTGTTTACCGGCGGGCTCGGCCTGCATTACGCCGCCGAAAAGATCGGAATGACGGTCATTCCCAGCGCTTCCGGAAACACCCGGCGGCAAATGAAGCTCATGAAGGATTTCCGCACCACCGCCATCCACGCCACGCCCAGCTATATCCTGCACATTCACGCGAAACTCGAAGAAGAAGGGTTTCGCCCGGAGGATTTCCATCTGCAACGCGCTTTTATCGGCGCCGAAGCGCACTCCGAAAGCACCCGCCAGAAGATCGAGGAACTCTTCAATATGCGGGCGTTCAATTCCTACGGCATGAGCGAAATGAACGGGCCGGGCGTGGCGTTCGAATGCGTCTGCCAGGAGGATATGCATCTCTGGGAAGACGCGTATCACATGGAGGTCATAGACCCCGAATCCCGCCATTCCCTGCCGGATGGTGAGATTGGGGAACTGGTGATGACCACCCTGCAACGCGGGGCGACGCCCCTGTTGCGGTATCGAACCGGGGACCTGACTTCCATCAACGGATCGCCCTGCGCCTGCGGGCGGACCCATCGGCGAATCGCCCGCATCAAGGGCCGGGCGGACGACATGATGATCATCAACGGCGTCAATATCTATCCTTCCACCATCGAGGCGGTGATCATGACCGTTCCGGAAGTCGGGACCAATTACCAGATCTGCATCGACAAGGACGGGGCCCTGGACCAGCTCACGGTAAAAACCGAGATTTATTCCAAGCTGTTCAACGGCGATATCCGATCGCTCGAACAACTGAAACGCCGCATACAGAACCGGCTCAAGACCGAAGTGGTGATTTCGCCCGTGATCGAATTGCACGAACCCGGCAGCCTGCCCGTGTACGAGGGCAAAGCGGTGCGGGTATTTGACAACCGTCCGAAGGAGTGAATCCGGTGGACGAAAGCGGATAACGAGAAGATATCCAATAATCGTCCACCGTAATCGTCGCCGTAGTCGTACACCGAAGAAGAATCAAACATATCGTCTGCAGATACAACGCACACAAGGAGCCGCCGATGACCCGCCAGATCAATGTATTTGTCGAAAACAAGCCCGGGCGACTCCGGCGCGTGACCTCCATTCTGCATGATCAGGACATCAATATTCACGCGGTGGAAATCCAGGACCGGGGCGAGTACGGCGTGATCAAACTATTGGTCAACGACCCGCAAAAGGCCCACGTGGCGCTGGCGGACGCGGGCTGGGCGGCCGCGCTGAAGGATATCCTGGCCGTAGTGGTGGAAGATCGTCCGGGAACCCTGTGCGAGCTGGCCGGATGCCTGGACGATAATCACATCAACGTAGCGGACGCCCATGGGTTCACCCTGGAGCCCGGCCGCGAGGCGGTCCTATGCGTCGAGGTGGACAACCTTGAGGAAGCGACCCGTATCGTAACCGAAAACGGATTCCGTGTGCTCGGCGAAAAAGAACTCTACGACCTGTAGAAAGCGCGGAAGAAGTAATAGGGAAACAACCAGTCCCGGGGGATGAGGCTGTCCCGTTCGTATTCATGTTCGCTACAGAGGAGCTTTTGCCGATGATTCGATTCGGGTTGTGTTGCATGTTCAGGGACGAACCCATCCGGTTCCGTCGGACTACCGCAGCCGCCCTGGGGCGACACCCCCCTCGGACGCGCCTCAAATTATTGGCTGACTTGATACAAAATAATGCGGAATCCCTTCAGCAGGCCATTGCGTATTGCGCCGCAAACGGGATCGGGGCCTTCCGCATCAACAGCCAGGTTCTTCCCCTGCGGACCCATCCGGAAGTCGGGTATCTGATGGCGGACCTGCCCGGCGGTGCGGAGCTTGTCCGGCAGTTCAAGGCCTGTGGACGGCTTGCGCGCCGGCTGAAAGTGCGCCTGTCGTTTCACCCGGACCAGTTCGTTCTGCTCCATTCGCCCCGCGCAGACGTCGTGGCGGCCTCACTCCGCGAATTGGAGTACCAGGCGGAAGTGGCGGGCTGGGTCGGCGCCGACGTGATCAATATCCATGGCGGCGGCGCCTATGGAGACAAGGAATTCGCCCTGCACCGGCTGACACAGGCGATACGAAAACTGCCGCGGCCGGTCCGGAAACGTCTGACGCTGGAGAACGACGACCGGATCTATACCCCGGCCGACCTCCTGCCTGTTTGCGAGGCAACCCGCACCCCCTTCGTGTATGACGTGCATCACCATCGCTGCCTGCCGGACGGCCAGTCCGTCGAGACCGTGACACGACGCGCCTTGAAAACGTGGAATCGCGAGCCGCTCTTTCATCTATCCAGTCCCTTGAACGGATGGAAAGGTCCGCATCCGGAACGCCATCACGACTTCATCAATGTGCATGATTTCCCGGCCTGCTGGCGGCATCTCGAATTGACTGTGGACATCGAGGCCAAGGCGAAAGAACGGGCGGTGATAAAGCTTCGCAAACAAATGGCCGGACAGCGGTTGAATACGTAACGCCTATTTAAACAGCTTTCCCAATCCGGTCCAGGGACCCGGGGCAAAGGTCCGCACAGGGCGTCTTCGGCGGCGCCATCTAATTCAGCCGCCAGATCGTGAAATTCAGCACGGCGGCGAAGGTGACCCAGGCGGCATAGGGCGCCAGGAGCAAGGCCGCTATGCGATCCACCTTCCGAAACGCCCCGATCGTCCACAAGATGAAGCACAAGAGGACCAGAATCTCGAGAAATGCCCAGCCCAAGAGATGAAGCCCGAAGAACAGCGGGGTCCACAGGGCATTGAGGAACCACTGCACCATATAAAGACCCAGCGGTCCGCGTTGTCGTGCCCATCCACCCTTCAGCCAGACGCGCCATACCGCCACGGCCATCATGATGTAGAGCAGGGTCCAGACCGGGCCGAAAAGCCAATCCGGCGGATTCCAGGCCGGCTTGACCAGCCCGGCGTACCATCCGTCGGTCGACACGAGAAACCCGCCAAGCGATGCGGTGAAGGTCAGCGCCAACCACCCGATCAATCCCAGCCATGTATATGGTTTCGCAGGAATCATGATGGATTCTACACCTTGGGCACACACAATACAATTTGATACGCTGGGACAATGATGGGCCGGCCGCGGGCGCCCTGTCACGGCGGTCGCAGCGCGACCGCCCTACCTTCCCGCGGTCAATTCGGGGTGGCGGCACGGGGCGCGCCCATTATCGCATGCCGCGCCCTCATTCTTGTCGCAAGCTTTGTCTTGAGCCTTGTCCTGGATGGGGAGGGGCCGCGTCCCCGCTGCCCGGTATGCGTTAGCGGTGAATCCTTATTCCCCTACGGCAATTCCACCTGGATGCGATACATCCGCAACAGCTCTCCGTTCGCATCTTCCATCGCATCCTCTCCGCCGTGTCCGAAACGCGGATCGACGCCCGGCACATTGGTCCAAATACCGTCCGCCAAATCCTGCACGAACTGGAACGAGTACACGCGTCCGGTCGAACCGGGGCGGAAGTACACGATCACCGGCGGACCGGGCTCGATGCCAATCACGCGGAACACGTCATCGGTATCGTCCGGGTCGGTGTCCGCGATATTCTCCTGCAGCAGGGTCGTACCCTTGGCCGGAACAGCGCGCGCGTCCACATGAGTCCAGTCTTCGCCCAGTCCGGGCTCGATATCACGGGTGGCGTACCAGTCCAGGTCCGCCCCGCCGGTGCTTCGGAACGCGGCCCGCACCGTCAAATCACCCCACACGTCCGTGTCGGTCCGTGTCGGGTCCGTGTGTCCATCGCTCCAGCGCCGGAACACTACGCTTGCGTCATCTTCCATGGCCGTGACCGCCGAACCGCTCCCGCCCGCAACAACTTCCTGTGTGGCGACGCCGTCGATCCAGCCGCCCGTCCCCGCGCGGTAGATCAGCGTGTAGGTCACCGTGCTCCCCGTTACCGTGCGCTGGAGCAGGTTGCCGTTGGCGTCGTACACATAATCAATGGTTGTTCCGCCGCCGTAGTCGGCCTGCGTCAACCGCCCGGCGTCGTCGTAGGTATATTCGATCCGCGCGGCGTGCGCGGATAGCGTGGCGATCATGCCGGCAAGGATCCCCGCCAACAGCAATCGCCCTGTCTTGTGGTTGTGATATTTCATGGGTTTCATCTCATTTCTCCCTGCACATTTCATATCCGGCTCAATCTATTAACCAGAAGAACGGGTTCTGACTCTTGCGTTCGTTAATTTCGTTATCCCAATGGCGGACATCATCCAGCGCCTGCCGGGCTCCCTCGAAATCACCTGCCCGCATCAGGTCGTTCACTTTCTGTCGCGCGTCATTTCGTTTCTCAAATAACTGGTTTCTCGACAGGCGCGTTTGCTGGGGCGCAGGGGCCGGGGCCGAGGCCTGCGACTGTGCCCGCTCTTGAGCCTGCTGCTCGGCCTGCTGTTGCCGCGCAAAGTCCATCAAGGCTTCGGGGCCGAACAACTGATTGAGTATATCCGCCAGGGGATCCGGAAAGCCGTCGTGCGGCGGTCTCTCCGGCGGGCGCATCCATTCCTCCTTGATCTCGAAACGCCGTTTCGCCGGCGGCTCTTCGGCGGCTGCGCGCCCAAGGTCTTCCTGGCCGCCCCGCGGCTGTTGCGGCGCGTACATCGTCTGTTCTTTCTCGCGCAACAGCTCTTCGGCCATCTTACGCTCCATCAGACGCTGGAATTCCCGGCCAAACGCCTCGGCAATAATATCCCCCGCCCTTTGTGGCAGCCCGGTGCCCGCGCGGCCAGGCGACTCCTGCCGGCCTCCTGGTTGTTGCGGTGCGTACATCGTCCGTTCTTTCTCGCGTAACAGCTCTTCGGCCATCTTACGCTCCATCAGGCGCTGGAATTCCCGGCCGAACGCCTCGGCAATGATGTCCCCCGCCCGGTGCGGAAGTTGCGGCCGACTGGGTGTGGCCGCGAGATCCGCGAGGGGCTGCGACGCCCGGTTCAGGGGAAGTTGCTCGCATTCCTGGTGTTCCGGATCTACCGGGTCGGGGGGCTGATCCCGACGACCGGGATTCCGCCGCTGCAACTCCGCGCGTACGCGTTCCAAACGTGCTCGGGCAGCCGGCATGTTGATGTTGTCATTCCGATTTGCGTCGTTCAGAACACCTTCAATCGAAGAAAGTTGAGAATCGGGCATCGTGCTCACATCCGCGTCGCGCGGGAGCGGATCGGGATCCGGCCCCCACCAGTCGAAGCCGTCCACGTCAATCCGGCCCAGCGGCTGGTTGCCCACGTATTGATACGGATTGAGTTTTTGGGGGTGTTCAAGGTTCGGCCACGCCGGATCGGGCGAAAGGAACCGCCCGGTATGCGCGTCGTAATAACGCGCGCGCATCTGGTATAAGACCCCAACCGTGTCCTGCTGACGGATGCCGTATTGCCCGATGAACGTGAACGGCTGGGTCGAGGTTCCCTGCCGCCGAACGATCCGGCCGAACGGTGTATACGCATAAGCATCGGTTGTATCGCCGTTCTCGTCGGTAATGGCCAGCGTCGATCCATTCCGGTCGAAGTGGTAATACAGCGGCTTGTTTCCGGACGCGACGTCAATCGCGTAGAGCAACCGGCCGCCCGGCGTCCAGACATAGTGGCGCACGAACTGACCGGTGTTCTCGTTGCGCTCCGACACGATGGACGCGGGCGCCAGCGCGCGATTGTAATAGTAGCGCGTGGCGATCCCGCCGTCCGTACGCATAATCACCTCGTCTAGGCCGTCATAGGCCAATGCTACCCCGTTCGCCTCCACGAGACGCGACGCGGCGTCCCAGGCGAATTCATGTCCGGGCGCATTGGTCCGGCGCCCCCGCAAATCGTACGCATAGCCGGGCGACACCACCTGCGCGGCGGCGTCATACGCAAACGTCGGCGTCTCGCTGACCAATCCATCGGCGGCATCCAGCGGATAGGCCCCCTCCTCCGCCATTAACCGACCGGCTTCGTCATACTCATACTGCACATCGATCAGCGCCCCGTCCTGGATCCGCGTAATGCGGGAAGCCGGATCGTACGTGTACGTCACGTGCTGCCCGTTGCCGCGCGTGATCCCCGTCACCCGTCCGTCGGCATCGTATGTGTAGCTCACGGTTGCGCCGCTCAACGTGTCCGACACGGCTTCCAGCAATCCATTGGCCGGATTGTAGACATAGTTCACCGTGAACGCGCCGTCGTAGGACACCGATATCAGGCGACCGGCGGCATCGTACACCGCTCCGAATGCGCGGCCGTCCGCCGTAGAAACCGTGTTCGTGATGCGCCCTTCCGGATCGTACTCGAGCGCCACGCCGTCCGCGGCCATCAACCGGTTCCGCGCATCGTAGGCATAGTCCAAGGCGAGACCGGCGGAATAGACGGTTCCGGTCAAATTTCCGACGGGATCGTAATACAACGACTGCTGAATGGCGTCCGGATGCGTCACCTCCACAATCTGCCCGCGCGCATTTCGGGTGAAGGCCAGGCTTCTTCCCAGGGGATCGGTCTGACCGGTCATCGCCCCCATCAGCGAATGGGCAAACGTCCAGTCGTTGCTGTTGGGATCGGTAACCCGCGTCACGTTCCCCAGTGTGTTGCGCTCGTACCGGGCCGGGGCCTGGCCGGTCCCGCCCGCCGAGACCAGCAGGCCGCGCGCATCGTACGCGAATGTCCGTTCACGTCCGGCGGGATCAATAATCGCGGTGATGCGCCCCATGGGATCGCGTGTAATGCGGTTGGTACGGCCCATGGGATCCACCTGTCCCGCCGGCCGGCCGACGGCATCCAGGAGGAACGTGGTGGTCCGCCCCAGCGGCGTGGTGTGCGCGGTCAGGCGGCCGGAGTGGTCGTAGGCGCGATTCCAGGTTTCGCCGCCGCGCGTCACGGAGGTCACGCGATCCAGGGCATTGAATCCGTACTCGATGCGCAGTCCCGTGGCGTCCACGGTAGCGGTGCGCCTTCCGCCCGCATCGTATTCAAAGCGGGTCGGCTGGCCGGCGCGATCGGTGATGTTGGTGATTCGTCCGGACGCATCATAGGCCACATGCATGGTGTGACCGTCCGCGCCGGTTTCCGCGATCATTCGCCCGTCCTCATCATACGCGAATTCCGTGCGGTTCGCGTTCGCATCCGTGACGGCCGTTATTTGGCTGTGCGGGTTGTACTCGTACTGCGCTCGGGCGCCGTCGGGCAGGACCGTTTCCACCAGGCGGCGGGCCGCGTCATAGACGTTGGTTACCCGGCCGATGTCCGTGTCACCCCAGGCGCTCAGCAAGCCGTCGAGGCGGTATTCGTAGGTGGTCACCCCACCCGCGGGATTCGTCACGGCGACCAGGTCGCCCCGCTGATTGTATCCATAGGACCACGTGTTCGTGCCGCCGTCCGTCCGGGACTGGAGGCGGCCGGTCTGATCGTGGGCGCGCGTTATATGTGTTCCGTCCGCGAAATCAATCCGCACCGGACGCCCGGACGCGTCATACTGGTAACGGGTCGCCTCGCCGAGCGCATTGGTGCCCGCCGCCATGCGGCCCATCGGCGTGAAGGCGAACGAGGAGGCGTGGCCGTTATAATCGGTCGCCCGCGTGACGAGCCCGGCGCTGTTGTATTCGAAACTCGCGGACGCGCCGAGCGCATTGGTGATGGCTGCCACCCGCCCGGCCTCATCGTAGACGAACCGGGTAGTGTTTGCGTTCGCGTCCGTAACCCGTATCACCCGCCCCATGCGGTCGTATGACAGGGTCTGAGTTTCCAGCAGGGGTCCGACGGCATTCGTGATGCGTCCCATCGGATCGCGCTGATAGGCGGTGCGATGGCCGAGCGGCGAGACGGCCTCTTCCAGGTATCCCTCGGGGTCATATCCCCACGACCAGGCGCGGCCCGCGCGCGTGTGGTTCGTGAGCCATCCGCGATCGTCGTAGAAATACAGGTTGGTTCCCGCCGGATCGACTTCAATCACCGGACGGCTCATGGGATCGTACGTGACGGCGGCCAGCGGACCGATGCTGTCCGACCGATTGGTAACGCGATTCATCAGATCGTAGTGCCGGCTGAACACGTACCCGGCCGGATCCGTCTCCTGGGCGCGCAGGTTGTTGGGATCGTATTGGAAATACGCCGCTCCGCCGTACGCATTGGTAAGGGCGATGATCCGGTCCGCTGCGTCATAGGCCATGGATGTGACGCCGCCATCGGGCCGGGTTTCGCGGATGCGACGGCGCAGGGCGTCATAGGTATAGGTAGTCACGCCGGTATCGCTGTCCGTCTCGCTCGCGAGCGTGCCGTCGGCGTTGTACGTGAACGTGTGAACCCCGCCATCGGGGCGGGTGAACGTGAGCGGCTGGCCGCGACTGTTGAACGTCGTAATCCATTCCGCGCCGGCGCGATCGACGTAGCTCGTGACGTTACCGCGCGCGTCCCGATGAAATGTTTCGGTGGTGCCGTCCGGATGCGTGATTGTGTGCAGATCGCGGAAGCTGAATTGAACCGTCCTGGCCGTGTCTTCCCGGTTGGTAAAAGTCTGTTCGGTCCATACATAGCTGTAGGAAGTCGTCCCGCCGTCCCGATGCACTACGTTGGTCAGGCGGCGGCTATCGAGTTCGTACTGATACAAGGTCGCATGGCCGTGACGATCGGTAACCTGCGTAGGCAGGTCGCGGATAAAATCATAGTCTATCTGAAACGCATTTCCTGCCTGGTTGGTGAGATTCGTGGCGCGCCGCGTATTCGGGTGTGTGTGCGTGAACGATCCCTGGGGGTCCGCAACGGTCGTTGTCCCCCCGACATATGTGTAGGTTGAAGTGTGCCCGTAGGCGTTCGCTTGCGCGATCACCTGTCCGTCCGCGTTGTAGGTTTGTGTGTAGGGGATGTTACCGAGCGGATGTTGCACGCCGGTCATCAACGCGCCCTGCAGATTGGCATGGGAATGAACCGGATCGTAGGCGTAGGTGACGACATGCCCCATTGCATTTGTGACTCTGATCACCGTGCCCTGTGCATCGTACGCAAATCCGACGGTGCGCGTGCCGTCCGTAACGCGCGACAGGTTGCCCTCGGCCGTGTAGTCGAAATCGAGACTGCGTCCCAACCCGTCCGTCACGTTCGTGATCAGCATGTCGGGGCGACGTTGAATCAGCAGGCTGTTGCCGTTGCGGTCCATGATTTCCGTGACGTAAGACCACCCGCTGATCCGAAAGCGATAGAGCCGTTCGCGCTCGGGATCCAGGAACCAGTCGCTATGGTCGTCGGTCTTGAACTCGTACGGCACCGTTTCCTGTTCCAGGTTCAAACTCCAGCCCGCAGATCCAAAGGAGTCGTAAACCTCCGTAAAATCCACCCGCTTCCCTCCCTCCGTCAGAACCTGCATGCTCCATTCCCAGTGTCCAAGAGGGGTGACTTTCCATGTCTGCACCTCGTAGTTGTGCATCCAGCCCACGCCGAGCGCGCTTTCGGCGAGATCAAAGCCCGGATCGTTCAGCCGCGAGCCGTACCAGCGCGTGAAGCGCAGCGGGAGCGGACCGCCGAGATCCAGGTCAACCAGATCGGGCAGAAAAAACTCGCCGGTGGCGGTATTGATCGGATCGCCCGCCTCGCCGGTGCAGGGGTGGGCCTGCGTGGTTTCATTTCCGGCGCCGACCCAGATATCATAGTCAACGGATATATGCGGAAGAATGGGATTGCTTGGAAAAGCCGCGACCCAATTTCTGACACGCAGTCCGACCGGCAACGGGTCGCCGAATTGGACGCCATACCGGGCCGTGAAGGTATCGCCCTGGTTCATCTCGCGAACCCAAACCGCATTATTATCCCCTCCGCTGCCGCCCGCATCCGGCGCCGGATCGGTGAAGGTATATCCCGTTGTGCCCGCGCCCCGGCCATCCACGATGTCCACCTCGCCCGCGTCCGGCCCTGTGCGCGTGACTTCGATGTGGTACACGACCACGTCGCCGCACTCCGTTGTCGTCTCCTCGGCCCACTTTCGGATCCTCCAGCCGTTTCCCTCATGCGTGACGGCGGACGCGCACAGCGGGAACAAGAAAAGGGCGGACAGGAAAAGGGATCGAATTCTCATAATCATGGCTCCGTAATGACTGAATCTAATGACCCGCTTCTACCACGCTGCGACCGGAAGAGTGTGACCGATCCTGCCAATTACGACTTTTCCATTGGGGAATGACGCGAAATTCCACAGGCTGGAACCGACTCAAGCACGGGACGCCGACGCCCGGGCTTTCTCCCGCCGCTTGAACGGCACGACCGGAAGGCCCGGGCCATGCGCGGACGTGGTGGGAATACATAGGCGGCAACGGATCGGCCGTCCCGAGGCCAGTTCCATAACATCATCCGGAGTGGTCGGAATGTCTTTGGGCTCCAACAGCGTCAACAACAGGCTGTCCCGAAGCCGGTGCTTACTGGAAGGAAACCACCACATGGAAAAATAGACCCATGCATCGTGTAATTCGCTGACACTGCCCTTGAAACCGGCCATCACATGCCGGCCGCCGGGAATGTCGTATACGACCACGGGGGCTTCGGGAGGTGCGCAGAATGATTTATCGACCACCAAACCTGCGTCCAGGCGCACTTTATCAATCGGCGAGATATCCTCGTCATCGAACAGCACCCCGACGGGCCGGGCGGAAGGAGGCAGGTATCCCTGCGCTTGTGCCCACGCCCCCAAGTGCATCCAGGTCGCGATGGATTCCTGCGTAGGGCCGAGGTGCGGAATGGCGGCGATTCGCATGGGCGGAAGAGAAACCGTCTTGGATGGGGCCAGATTCGGCGGAAGCACACGGTGTTTGTTTAGCCAGGCTTCCCGGGCCTGACGCCGGAATGTGATGGGCGTGCAATGATAATAGGCTTGGAAGACATGGGAGAACCCTTCCCGGGAGTGGTATCCGCCCGCCAGTGCGGCGTCAATTACGGGACAATCCGTGTAGGCCAACCACGACGCCGAACGTTCCAGGCGCAAACGCCGCAGGTACGCCATGGGGGGTTCACCGATGACCTTCTGAAACGACCGGTGAAAGGTGCGCACCGTCATATCGGCTTCGGCCGCCCACGAGGTTAAGGGAATGCGACGATCCAAGGCCCATCGCATGCGGGTAGCGATGGTCCATATGCGCCTTGCCTTGGCCGGCCATTGACCATTATGCATAAAGCAGGTCTATACCCCAATCACGGGGTCACGTCACGAATATTCGCGTGTCGGGTGTCGCGTGTCGATGGAAGAAATTCCCACGCATAGTCGCCACACTTAAAACGTCCATGGGCGATTTCTCCCTTGCGGGTCGCCCCGCCCGGCGGGGGCGCCGGGCCTCCATGGTGAAGAAACAACGCGGATATGGACCCGCTGCCGGTCCGCCTCTTTTCGGCCTCCCGCCTTTCCCTGCATTTCTCATCCGTGGTTAATTGAAGTTCCACATCTTTCCGTAATCTTCTGCCGTCACATACGACTTTATGACGTATGCCTTATTCAGCAAGGGTCATGGCCATGAAATTAGACGGACTTTTCATCATTCTAATGCTGGGCGGGACGGCCCTCGTTTCAAACGGAGAAGAATCCATGAACACAAATCATCATTCCCTTTCGGCCACCTTCGGCGGAGGTTGTTTCTGGTGCCTGGAAGCCGTGTTCGAACGCGTTCCGGGTGTGCGGTCGGTCCTGCCCGGCTACATGGGCGGCTCGGTTGAACATCCTACCTACCAACAGGTCAGCCGAGGCGATACCGGACATGCTGAGGTGGTGCGGATCGAATACGATCCGGAACGCATCACCTATAAGAAATTATTGGAAATCTTCTGGAAGGCGCACGATCCGACGCAGTTGAACCGGCAGGGCGCGGATGTCGGCACCCAGTATCGGTCGGCAATTTTCTATCATGACGAAGACCAGAAACACGCTGCCGAAGCCTCAAAGGACGCGGTCAACCGGTCCGAAAAACATGCTTCTCCGGTGGTCACCGCAATCGTCCCCGCCTCGACGTTCTACCCGGCCGAGACCTACCATCACGCCTACTTCCAAAACAATCCGGACGCCCCCTACTCCCGGCACGTCATCCAGCCCAAGTTGGAGAAGCTGGAATCGGAAATCGGCATCACGGATCAAACACAATGATTATCGCATTACCGAATTCCGACAGGGCGCTCAAATCATGGCTGTCATGTTCGGCAACCAGTATAATGACGGCATCGCCTTCACCGCTGGCCGCTACGGTTCCGCGCACATCCAGCAAGCCGTTATCGAGCGCCTCCGAGCTGTCAATGATGGCTACGGCATTATTCCCTGCTGCGCCGCCATAACTCAAGAGGTCAAACCGTATCCCGTCAACCGCGTTGCGGGAGGCTTCCGACCTCACAAAAAGGAATATGGCCTGCTCACGGCCCACCAACTCTATGTTCACTCCATGACGGTCATTGTCCGTTGCCGTGATCTCACTACCTACATGGATTGCCAGCCCTCCGGCGTGGGCCATCAGAGAAATGCCGTCTAGCTCATTGTTCACTGCTTCAACGGACTCATGGTTAATTTGGATGTTTCCGCCGGTTGAAGCCGCCTGGATCGATATACCGCTTCCGCTATTGTTCGAAGCCTCAATTTCTTCAAAGATAAAGATCGCGTCACCTTCCCGTGTCTGCACATTCACTCCCACGCCGTCGCCGACCGCACCATTCGCAATCACGCGCTCCAGGAACATGACGAAATCGCCGGCCTCCACATCCGCCGCCAACCGAACCGGCCCCTGCAAGTCGGATCCCATGAATACGAACCCGTTGTCCGGAGCCCGGAATCGGTCGACCTGCACGTCCACGTTCGAGCTGTCGTTAATGGTCAAAAACATCCCCGGCCCGCCGTTATCCGCCGCAAGGATGTCCGCCGCGACAAACTGTACGCCGGCGCTGTTGCGCATTTCACTCATCATACCCCCGCCCGCATTGCCCGCGAACACGCTGTTGTTGACTTCGAATAGAATCGACTGCCTGACATTGATGATCGCATTGAGGCCGATGTCGTTCCAATAAGCGGCCATCCCGGTCAGATGGACTCCCGCATGGTCCGCCTGTGGCCCGTGCACACGCACCTGAATGCCGTTTTGGGCGTTGAAACCGGCGATCACGTTGTCCATTTCCACCAATGTGTCCGTATAGTTGTGGGACCGCACAAACGCGCCATGACCGTCGTTATGTAGAAATGAGGAGTTTCGGATTACGGCTTGGAACGTGTCGTTCGGCGTGCCGGTTCCTTCCGCACGCACCCTTAACCCGCGGCGGAAGTTGTCCCGGAACACGCAACCGTCAACCAGTAGATTGAAATCGGGCACGGCATCGGCCAGGAACATCGCGCCCTGCGAACAATTCTCAAGGATGTTATCAACCAGTCGTAGATCGGTGACATTACCGCCGTAGATGCCGACGCGATCGAAGCGGACATTTTGCAGGAAGATCGGGTCCGGCGTCGCCGTCCCGCCGGTGTTCCACACACGGAAGCCGGCCACCATCGTGTTGTCGGCCATGTGGATCGTGGGCAGATCGGCATTGCGTCCGTCAATCGTCGGCATCCTCCCCAACCGCCGGTTGTCAAAACCCACCACCCCGAATGCGCCATACAGGTCTACGCCCGGCGTCAGCAGGACGTTCTCCACGTATTCCACTCCACCCGCCAGCGGAAACACCACCACGGGACTGTTTGCGCCATCAATCCCGCCCTGGACGGTCATCTTGGGATCCTCATAGGTTCCCGGATTGGCATCGTCCCCGCGATTCCCGTCCACAAAAGTGACGTCCGCAAGTATCTCAACCGTGCCCCCATCCACCTTCCTTGTGGATGTGCTCGTCGAGGAACTTGTCGACGTGGCCCGCAGCTCCTCCTGCTCTTCCGGCTGGTCCAATCGGCTTCGAATCTGCGGGTCGCGTTTGACCATGTCCGTCAACCGGTACCACATCTCCTCCTGCCGGCCGATCGCGTCCCAGCGGTCCCCCG
>SLKG01000060.1 GCA_007134735.1 Kiritimatiellia bacterium | reverse complement strand
GGATATCCGCCATGCCGTCTCCGAGATTCCAGCGTCCGGTGAAATTCGAGCGGTTCTCAAAGGAGGTTACCCCGACCACCGGCGTGATGACCGGCTGATCGGGCGGGGCGGGCGCCCGTCGGCGCGCCGGATCATAGCGGGCGGTCTGGCAGCCGGAAACGAGCAGGGCCGCCCCGGTGATCGCAGTTGCCACACCTGCTGAAAATAGCCTCTTCATATCCGCTATGCTAAGCCCGCGGAGCGGCGGGGTCAAGTGCATGCGGGGGCGCTTAGATTCGTTGTTTGTTTCCGATGAATCTATACATGTCCTTGAACGGCGCCCTGCGCCATGATCGCGCTTGATCTCCCCTGTCGAGCATACTATGTTGGAGCTGAATTCCGCTTTTTGCGCCCCCATCGTCTAGAGGCCCAGGACGCCGGGTTCTCATCCCGGAAACACGGGTTCGATTCCCGTTGGGGGTGCCAGTCACCAGAGTTTCGCGATCAACCCTCGAGTACCGACCCATCTATGGGGCGCGAAACACGGTGACTGGCTTCGCCACTTTATGAAACTTGCGAAACTCTGGGGACTGGCACCGGGCACCGTGCTGCCCAGCAGCTCTGGTGCCTGGTGAATAAGGATAAGAACCTGGCTAATCTCGAAGTCGCCGCGATCAACCCTCAAGTACCGGTCCATCTTGCCCCGTCAACCCCCATCCCTGTCCCGTCTGCTTAATCTATAGGAAACCATCGGGTATATTTATTGGGTGATTTTGAGAATAATATGTGGCTCCATCCTGATCTTCCTTTGTGCGCAATCGGTCCAGGCGACTACCATTGCCGAGGTGATCGCCGGTATTACCTCGGAGAGTTACCAGCAGGTCCACACCAATCTGTTTGTGAGCGACGGCCAGAATCGCGGCTTCACCGGGGACCTCGATGCGAACATACCCCGCGTTCCCGCCTATCAGCACGACGAGGCCCGCGATTATATCTTCGACTCCTTTGAATCCTTCGGTTTGGACCCCTGGCTGGATCCCTTCTGGTTCACCCGTTCTTACGGTGGAGTCAGTTATACCTACACGAATTGCAACAACGTGGTGGCCGTGCAGTATGGCGTGGCCACCAATGCCGGGTGGTACATCGTCGGAGCGCATTACGACTCCGTGGATACGGGTCAATTTCTGGAATTGAGCCCCGGTGCGGACGACAATGCCAGCGGAACAGCCGCCGTGCTGGAGCTGGCACGGATCTTGAGCCCGCACACCTTTCGTGATCACATCGTGTACATTGCCTTTGACGCCGAGGAGAAAGGACTGCACGGCGCCTGGCATTTCGTCGACACGCATACTACGACCGACCCGGCCAAAACTAATCTCATTCTTCGTTCCGATGTGCGCGGGATGATCAGCCTCGACATGCTGGCCTACAATCCGGCGGGCACCCATCAGGATAAGGTGCGCATCTACGGGGGAAGTTCTTCGACGAACGCGCCGGTGCGGGCCGCCCTCCAGTCCGCGTTGACACGGTATACTTCCATCACCGTGGTCAACAGCGGGGCGATCTCCGCCAGCGATCATTATCCGTTTCATTTACACGGCATGGATGCCTGTCTGCTGATCGAATACACATTGAATCCCCATTACCACAGGACCACCGATTCCATTGACACGCCGGGTTGCATCGACCACGAATACGCAGCGGAATTGACCCGCGGCACGGCCGCATACCTGGCCGAACAGGCTGGGATCATCCTGCCGGCGACGCTGACTCCGCCTTCGTTCCAGGGAGAAGACGAAGTCCTGTTCTCCTGGAGCGCGCAATCCGGAGCCGTGTATCGGGTGGCTTATAAGGACGATTTGACCGATACAAACGGGTGGCAGACGCTTGGGGTGATTACCAACTTCTACGGATGGGAGACCTTGCGCATTACCAATCAAGTAGGAACGGTCTCCCGGAGGTTTTATCGCGTGGAGAACGTCTATGAACCATAGAGTTGTATATATGGCGGTGCTGATGGTCGGCGGGCTGTTCCGGGCGGCTGTGGCGGAAGAGCCGGTGTTGACTCGAGCGGGCCTGACCGCGGCCCTGCGCGCCGGGGAACCCGTGGTCGGCCGGATCGTTGATCTGCAAGCCGTGTATGTGGGGGTACAGACGGATCGGGACGGGCAAACGCATCATCTCTTCACATCGCGAACGGATAACACCCTGTATCTCTCCTATTTCGCGGGCACGGAACGGGGTCGGGTGCCGGGCGAGGAGACCCGTTTCAAGGGGCGGATTATTCGTGTGGAACTTCAGGACCAGGATTTGCGCGATCACCGCACCTATGCGATCTGGGTCGATGTGGCCTCTTTTGAGTCAGAAGAGCAGTTGAATCGCGCTTTGCGCGATCCAACTGTTTGTGAAAGGCCTGTGGCCGGTCATTGAAGGATTACGAGCGATAATTGAAGAGACCCGGGACACAGTAGCCCCGAAGGGGCGATAGATTGTAGTGAGTAGCCGCGTTGGGCGCGTGACTCTACCATTCCCAAATCCATCGTGGGAAGGTAGGGCGCGGGCGCTGCACGCGCCGGAATTCACCAATCCGGTCCGGCTCATTCCTTGCTCCGGCGGGTCCGGCGGCCCCGCCCTACCAAGCCGGAATCCACCGCGGGAAGGGTAGGGCGCGGGCGCTGCACGCGCCGGGAAGCAGGATGCGGTCTGGTCCATCTCATGTCCCGGCGGGTCCGTCCGGCTTCGCTCGGAAGCTACGCCGTGACAAGGCGGCCCCGCCCTACCTATAAGAGCTTAGGAAATATCGAAGAGCGAACCTGAGTTGTCCCGTCCTCTGGTGGGTCGCAGTGAGCTGGTTTTTGATACAGACCCCTACAATCTGTCGCCCCTTCGGGGCTCTTTCCCTCCTTGATCGAAACCTTCCACTCCCATGGCATCCCTCCGTGTCCCGGCCTGTTCCGGGGGTTTTCACCCCCGCACGGCGGCGAGGAGTTTCTTCAGCTCTTTGAGGCTGCGTGTGTTAAGGACGTTCTTCTTCTCCAGCCAACCGCGCCGGGCCTGGCCGATACCGAAACGCAGCAGGTGCATGTCTTGGATGCTGTGGGCGTCGGTGTTGATCGCGACCAGCACGCCTTCTTCCCGGGCCATCTGGCAGGCCGTATCGTTCAGATCCAGCCGTTGGGGATTCGCGTTGAGTTCCAGGTAGCAGCCGCGTTCCCGGGCATGCTTGATCACGCGGGGCAGATCCACTTCGTAGGGATCGCGCGACAACAGGAGCCGACCCGTGGGATGCGCAAGGAAGGTGAAATATTTATGATCCATCGCGCGCAGGATACGCTCGGTCTGTTTTTCGGCGGAGAGTTTGAACTTGCTGTGAACAGACCCGATGACCACGTCCAGTTCCTTCAATACGGAATCCGGCAGATCCAAGTCGCCGTTTTCCAGGATGTCCGCCTCGATTCCCTTGAGAATGGCGATGCCCTTAACGGCCTGGCTCACCTTGTCGATTTCTTCTATCTGTTTGCGAAGCCGTTTCTCGTCCAGGCCGTGTGCCACGGTCAGTGATTTGGAGTGATCCGTAATGGCGATGTATTCATGACCGGCTTCCGCCGCGGCCTCCGCCATATCTTGTATGGAGTGATGACCGTCGGACCATGTGCTGTGGCCGTGAAGATTGCCGCGGATCTCGTTGAGCTCGACCAGTTTCGGGAGCGTCTTTTTCCGCGCCGCTTCAATCTCTCCCCGGCTTTCGCGTAATTCGGGATCGATGAAGGACAGGCCAAGGGTCTTATACACTTCGCTTTCGGTCTTGCCGGCGACTTGTTTATCTCCCCGGAACACCCCGTACTCGTTTACCTTGAATCCCTTCTGCTGGCCGATCCGGCGCAGGGCGATATTGTGGGCCTTGCTACCGGTAAAATAATGCAGAGCCGCGCCATAGTTTTTCGCCGGGACCACCCGTACGTCCACCTGAACACCCGTGCGCAGAACCACGCTTGATTTGGAGGTGCCGCGCGCCAGCACCTCGGTGACTTCGTCGTATTCGATAAACCGGTCCATGATGGGGCTTTTGGACGCCGCCACGACAAGAATGTCGATATCTCCGATGGTTTCCTGCGCCCGGCGATAACTCCCGGCGATGGTAACTGTTTTGACGCCGGGACCTTTCCGGAGGTGATCGGCAAGCGCTTCGGCGTACGGCACGACCGAAGCCCGGAGAAACCGACGGCTTGTATCGGCCTTCGCCGCAATGGAGTCGAGGATGTGCTTTTCAATTTTCTCGCCGAAGCCGGGCAACCGGCTGATCCGGCCTTCCTCCGCCGCCTTTTTGAGTTCGGCCGGCGAGGTGATGTTGAGATCCGAGTACAGCACCTTGACGCGTTTCGGGCCGAGATTCGGGATGTTGAGCAATTCCGTGATTCCGCCGGGCAATTCCTTGCGCAATTCCTCCAGGGCCTGCGCCGTGCCGGTCTTGAGGATCTCCCTGATTTTCTCCGAGAGATCCTTGCCGATTCCCGGTAGTTCGGTCAGATCCGTTTCTTCGTCGACCAAGGTGCGCAGTTCCTGCGGAAGATCGGTGATGGTCCGCGCCGCGTTCCGGTACGCGCGGATACGAAACGGATTCTCGCCCTTGATCTCGAGCAGATCGGCGATTTCCTCGAAGATGTTTACGATGTCGGCGTTGTGAAGAGGCATGGTAGAGGGTTACAGGTTCTAGGTTGTGGGTTCTAGGTTATGGGTTATAGGTGCCGGTAGGCCAGCGGAATATTATCCCAAAACCCCAGAACCTGAAACCTATAACCGAAAACCCTGCCGGCACGGGCGCCCGGACCGCTCACCGCCGGATTCGCGCGGCGAGTTCGGTGAGCGGCAACTGGCCCGGAGCGGTGGATTCGCCGAGATGACCGTAGGCGAGACACGATCCGAGTTTCGGAAATTCGACACGCGTGGGCGTACCGGCTTCGCCCATGCCGATGATGCAAAGCGGAAGCGATCGTTCCCGGGAGAACAGGCTTTTCAGGCGCGCGATGTCGTTTTCCCTTTCAATGTGGGCGGCGATTTTGACAACGGTATGGTTGTTAACCGAGGCGCGCCGGATGACCTCCTCGAGATCCGCTTCCTGCGGGGTTTTCTTGAAATCATGATGAGAAACGATGAGGCCGCGTTCGCGCCGTTCAACATGTTCCGCCAGCTCCGACAGCAGGGCACTGCGGAGTTCGATGTCAATGGCCGAAAGATGTTCCAGGGCGTTCAAAAAGACAGAGCGCCGCGCCGTGTCGGGTCCGGTCCAGTTCCCGCCTTCTTCCCCGATACGGAGCGTGGCGATAACCGGGAAGCCCTGCGCTTCCACGGCCTTTCCGCATTCGAGCCAGTCATCCGTATCCACGCCGATGCGGTCGAGGCGCAGTTCGATCAGGTCGCACGGCGGGCGATCGCCCGAAAACAGGGAATCGGCCTGGTCGAGCGAAGACACAATACCGACCAGGCGCGGCACATCGCCAACGCTTACGGAGCCAAACTGGACGACGGGTTTGTTCATGACAACACGGTTTCAGGTTTCGGATGTCCGCTCATCTGCGAGTGCGCCAAAATTCTCCAAGGAGGAAGCTTAGCCGTCTTCCCGGGTGAAGTCGAGACATCTCCGGTTGGAGATCCCGCGACAGGTCCGGGGTGACCCGCGGGAACATGGAGCCGCGGCGCCCCCGCCGCGCGGTGCGCCCGTGGGGTGCGTTTCCCCGACGAGGGCGTCGGGGCTCCATTATGATGAAGCAGCGCGGGATTTGGAGCCGCGGCGCCCCCGCCGCGTAACTTCCAACGATTGGAAATCGACATCGAATTTCCTTCCAACGACTGGAAATCCTTCGCGACACGCGACACCCGACACGCGATACCCGTCACCGCACGTCGTATTTTGTCGCATAGATCAGCGGAATGCTGAAGAGCATGACGATGTATTTGATTGCGAAGTTTACGAGGAAGATCTCTCCGATGGTGCTCCAGGGCATGGCCCAGCCGAACGCGCCGATGACGAAGATGGCGTTGTCGATCGGAATGGCCACGGTATTGCTCACCAGCACCCGTGCCCATTGAAACCGGGTGGTGATACGGGTGACGAACCAGTGATAGACTTCGGTATTGATGAGCTGGCTGACGATTTGGGCCACGATGGAGGAGATCACGATGCGCCACATCGGCGTGAAGATGGCGGCGAATTCCCCGCCCAGGCCCCAGCCTTCATCGCTCGGCACCTGCGCCGAAAAGAGGAGGTACCCCACGGCGGCGAGGTTGATCAGGGCGGCCACAATGATCAATACGCGCGTGTTTTTCCGGCCGAGCACCTTGTGGGCCAGATCGCGGAGCGTGAAAGTGATGGGGAAGATGAAGGCGCCCATATCCACCGCCAGGCCGAACACCACGCCGATCTTGAGGCTGGCGATATCGGCAAGCAGTTGCGTGGCGGCATAGACGGCGATGACGATCACGGCCGCGGCGGGAATGATCGTGGCGGACGGGCGCGATGATGTTTCAGCGGCCGGCGGTTTCTTGCCTGATGGCTTATTCAACACGTTCAACTCCTTTTTGAATTCGGCATTCGGATCCCTCAAGTGCGCATTTCGCCGCGCTCCTGAAATCAGAGCGTTCCGACAATTTCCTCCAAGATATCCTCGATGGTGACCAGGCCGACGATTTCATCCCGGTCATCGGCCACGAGGGCCATGGGTTGTCGTGATTGCTGCATACGCGGCAGAACCTGTTCGGCGGACAGTGAAGCCGGAACGATTTGCGGGGGGCGCACGTAATCCCTCGCGGTTTTGCGAGATCGGCCGGGGTCCGTGAGCACATCGCGAATATGGGTCACGCCGATGAATTGATTCCCGGCCGCGTCCAGCACGGGCAACCGGCTGAATCCCTTGTCGCGGACGAGTTGGATCAGGTCATCGGTTGAAGAATCGGCCTGTACGGTGATCATTCGATCCCGCGGAACCATGATGGATCCGCATGGTTTCCGGGTCAGTTCGAGAACACCATGAATCATGCGGCGTTCGTCGGCTGAAAACGAACCCGCCTGTTCGCTTTCGCGGGTGAGATGCATGATCTCCTCGCGCGTGATGAGGGGTTCCTTTTTCTTCTGGTCCGGGTCGGGCGCGGGCACGGCGTAGCGGGCGAGGGTGGTAACCGCCATCCCGATGGGATAGAACACATACCGCGAGACCAGCAGGATGCGGGCAAAGGGAATAACCCGATAGGCCGGATAGCTTCGAAACCATGCTTTTGGAAGGTATTCGCCGCCGATCAGCAAGGCCACCGTAACAAGGGGGGACGCGACCCACAGGCCCCGCGTACCCAACAGCGACGTGGCGATGCTGGCGGCCGTGACGGACACGGCCACATGGCAGATATTGGTTCCGACCAGGGTCGTACCCAGCAGGCTGTCCGGTTCATCGAGAAACTTCTGGATGATGCGCGCGCCTTTCCGGTTCCGGCGCACAAGATGGTGCAGGCGCAACCGGTTCACGGAAACCACGCCCGTCTCCATGCCGGCATAGAATGCGGCTCCGATGAAGCAGGCGGCCAGTACAGCGATTTCCCATGCGGCGATCATGACTCCCGGTCCTCCGCGACACCGATTTTTTCGAGCTGCGCCAGGGTGATGCGGTGCTGGCGCATGTGCTGGACCGTTGCGCGGCAGCTCTGGGCGTCTACGGATTCACCGACCTGCGGCATGCGTTCCAGTTGCGCGGCGATCCAGCCCGCCAGCCGGTCCACGCCCTCGGCCTCCAGGTCGAGATCAAGACGGGTGTTGATTTCCTCCAGGCTGACCCGTCCATCCACCAGCCACCGGTTCGGGCCCATGCTCTCAAAGAGCAGTTTGTGGGCGGCATGTTCATCGTCGATGTCCCCGGTAATTTCCTCCAGGATATCCCCGCGGGTTACGATCCCGGCGGTGCCGCCGTATTCATCGACCACCACCGCCGCGCGTTTGCGTTCGCGCAGAAACTGCGCAAGCATTTTGTCGAGGGGGCAGGTCTCGGGTACGAAAAGGGGCGGCATCCAGGCGTTTCGTAGATCGTGGCCGGGATCCAGCAGGAACCGGCGGGTGTCGAGCAGCCCCTCGATCCGGTCGAGTTGTTCGCGATAGAGCGGAATCTGCCGCAGAGGCGTGCGCCGGGCCACCGTCACGGGGTCACTAGGCGAATCCTGCAGGTCGATCCCGATAATATCCACGCGCGGAGTCATCACATCCTTAGCCTGTAGATCCTCGAGGCGGATGACGGATTTCACCATGGCGCGCTCGCTTTCCTGGAGCACGCCTTCCTCTTCGCTCATCTCCACCACCGACGCGAATTCGTCTTCCGAGAGGGTGCGGCCGCGCGGCCGGAACACGTGATGGAAGGTTTCGGTGATCTTCTCCAGGCCGATCCGCACGGGGGTCAGAGCCTTCATCGTGGCCATCAGAATCGGCGCATACCAGGCGCAGAGGATTTCGGGCCAGTACATCGCGATCCGTTTGGGACTGATCTCGCCGAAGATCAGGAGTAAGAGGGTCATGCCGACGATGGCCACGCCTTCTCCTCGTCCCGGGAACAGGTTTTCGGCAAGGGCGAACCCCACGACGGACACGACGACGTTGATCGCCATATTGGAGATTAGAATCGTGGACAGAAGCCGGGTTGGAGGAGATATCAGGGACTTGATGCGAGCGGCGGCGGTTGCATCTTTTTCGCCCAGGCGCCGGATCCGGAGGGGGTCCATAGAGAAGAAGGCGACTTCCGAGCTGGAAAACAGCGCGGATAGGCCGAGAAGCAGGATCAGGGACAAGACTTGAAGAAGAATAACTGTATTCATCTGCGGTTCTTGATATCCTCTACACTATCGTTTAGGATGGCGCAACAGTGAAACGGATATCCATACATACGGCGCATCGCACACATTTTGTCGAGATCTCGGCCGACGTGGAGGCCGCCGCGAAGGAACTGAAAGTTCATGAGGGTTGGGTCACGGTATTTGTTCCTCATACGACCGCCGGTATCACCATCAATGAGCATGCCGATCCCGATGTTATGCGTGACATGAAGGTCGTACTGGACCGGTTGATTCCGTGGGAAGGCGATTATGAACATGCCGAAGGCAATACGGCGGCGCATGTCAAGGCGAGCATGATGGGGTCGTCGGCCCGTGTGTACGTGCAGGGCGGCCGAATGCAGTTGGGTACGTGGCAGGGAATCTTTTTTTGTGAGTTTGACGGCCCGCGATCGCGTACCGTGTGGGTCGCGGCGGGCTGATGGGGGAAGTAAGCAAGTAAGTAAGAAGTAAGTAGTATTCAGTGTTTAGACAGGGGAACTAAGAAACCATTCATGATCCATAGAGGTTCAATGTCCAACAGCCAACAAGGAATGTCCAATTTTCAAATTTGATCCCTGGTTATTCCTTGTTGGATATTGGATATTCGGCTTGCTGAAAAATCCGGGAAAAGCCCGGAGACCTAACTGATCACTGATCACATGCGACACACCACATACATTTGGATGGGTGCGGCACTACTGGCGCTGGTGATGGCGTTCGGCTGCGGCGACATGCCGGGCGAGCGTGAATTCGCACAGGCCTTGCGCCGGATGGATCGGGGGGAGTGGGTCCGGGCCAAGGATTTGCTGGAGCAGTCGATTCTCAAGCGGCCGGGTCACGAGGAAAACGCCCGGGCCTATGCGTTTCTGGGATGGGTGGAATGGAAACTGGATAATGAAGAAGCGGCCCTGGAAGCGTTTGAAAGCAGTCTGCGCATGGACCCCCGTCGCTGGGAGTTGCTGTATAATATCGGCGTCCTGATGCATGACCGCGGCGAGGCCGAGCGGGCCATACAGGTATTGCGTCGCGCATACGAATTGGCTCCCGAGGAGACCCGGCCTCTGGAATATATCGCGTGGATACATATGGATGCCGGGGACCGGCGGGAGGCCCGGTCGGCCTTCTACGAGGCGCTGTCCGTACATCCGCATTCTCCCCGGATTCTGACGGCGCTGGCGCTGCTCGAATGGGAACGCGTCGGTTCTTCGGCCGCATTGCCTTACTTAATGCGGGCGTTTGAAGCGGTTCCGGACTATCCGCCGGCGTTGTACAACCTGGCCGTACTGTATGAGCGTCAACCCCACCGGCAGGAGGAAGCCCGGACGTTTTACCGGCAGTACCTGGATTTGGGGCCGGGTTTACCTCGAACCGGCGACGCCGAGCGGGCGCTGGCACGCATGCGTGGAGAGTTGGAGCCCCCGGCCGAGGATGTGGTGACCGATCCTGTTCCCGAAGCAGAGCCGATTGAACCCGAACCCGAGCCCGAACCGGTTACCCCGGCCGATACTTGGGAAGCCATGATAGACCGCGCACGGCGTCTGGCGGCGGAAGGCGAAACCGGCCTGGCCGCGGGTGTGTGTATTCGTGCGGCGACCGAAGCCCGTCTGCATGGACTCCCGGAACTGGAGGAACGGGCGTTGCGCATGGCGGTGGAATGGGCTCCCGATTCCGACCATGCGCACTACGCGATGGGTCGATTTTACACGGTGCGCGGCAGACATGGGGAAGCGTTGGAAGCCTATCGGCGAGCGGTCGACTTAAGAGGCGACTGGGTTCCGGTACTCCTGGCGCTGGGGGATGCCGCGGCCCGGCTCGGGGAATATGACGAAGCACGCGTGGCCTTGAGCCGGGCCTCCGATGCACAACCGGATAACCCGGATCCGTTGTGGGCGCTGGCTCGTTTTTATGATGAAATCCTGGACCTGACCCATCGGGCCTTGAATGCCTATCAGGCGTTCGAGGATAGATTCCCGGAAGATCCGCGCGCCGGACAAGCTCGGGAACGGATCCGCCGTCTAAGGCCGGCCGTGGAGGAGCCGCTTGAAACGCGGCCGGCACGGCCGCCCGATCCGGTCGAATCACCGCCTGAGATCGCCCGGGACGTCGGTTCCGCGGTGCAGGCGTTTAACCGGGGCGTGACCCATCAGCGGCGAGGAGATTGGGATTCGGCCGTTCGTTTTTACGAGCGGGCGGTAACCTTGGATCCCGCGTTTGTTCAGGCGTGGTATAATCTGGGGTTGGCCCATCGAACCATGGGACGTCGGGATGAGGCCCGCCGGGCCCTGGAACGCGCGGTCATACTTCAGCCGGACATGCGCAACGCGCGGCATAACCTGGCGTTGTTGTACTGGGATATGCAGAACCGCGAAGCGGCCGTTCGTGAAGCCCGGGCCGTGTTGAGAGTGGATCCCGATTACGCGCTGGCGCATTATCTGCTCGGGCATATCTACGCGCAGGACCCGGAGACGCTTTCGGAAGCCCGTCGTCATTATAGGCGGTTTCTGGCCCTGGTTCCCGATGACCCGGCCGCCCCGGCTATCCGTCAATGGCTGGAAGATTAGCGGGTACACAGGATGGCAGACGGGTTTATGGGGGAGACTGATGAACGTTCTTATCGCAGCCGTTGATTTTTCCTGCGTGACGCCGAATGTGGTGGCCTCGGCCGAGACCCTGGCCCGCGCATTTGACGGATGTCGGATATGTCTGCTTCATGTGGCGCCGCCGGATCCGGACTTCGTCGGCTACGACCCCGGCCCCCAGACCGTGCGCGATCAACTGGCCGAAAAATTCCGGGACGAGCACCGGAGGATTCATGAAATCAGGGCGGAACTGGAATCGAGGGGCCTTGCTGTGACGGCGTTGTTGATCCAGGGCCCTACCGTTAACAAGATTCTCGAAGAGATTGAACGGCAGCAAGCCGATCTCGTGGTCATGGGCTCACACGGGCACGGCGCCCTGCACCAGCTGCTGATGGGCAGTGTATCCGAAGGAGTCCTGCGCAAATCCCCTTGTCCCGTCCTCGTTGTGCCGAGCCGGGAGCATTAATACTTCGGAAGCGAGGGATCGACTTCGTCCGCCCAGGCAAGGATGCCGCCTTCGAGATTCCGCACATGTTGAAAACCCGATTCGCGCATCAGCTTTACGGCGCGCGCGCTTCGCGGTCCCGTTCGGCAATAGGTAACAAACACGGCCTCGCGGTCCAGTTCGCCAATACGTTTCTCCAGTTCGCCGGGAGGGATCAGGACGGCATCCGGCAAATGGGCGATCTCATACTCATGCGGTTCCCGGATGTCGAGCAGCACGATCCGTTTCCCGCGATCAAGGCACTCCTTGAGTTCGGGTGCGCGAATCAATTCATGCGGTTTTAAATGAACTGTTTCGGCTTCCGTGCCGATGCCGCAGAACTGCTCATAATCGATCAGGCGATCGATCGAAGGGTGTTTACCGCAGACCGGGCATTCCGGGTCCTTCCGCAATTTCAGTTCCCGGAACGACATCTTGAGCGCGTCGTAGAGAAGCAACCGGCCGATCAGCGGGGCGCCGATGCCCAGGATTTGTTTGATGGCTTCGGTGGCCTGGATAACGCCGATGACGCCGGGCAGTACGCCGAGCACACCGCCTTCCGCGCAACTGGGAACCAGTCCCGGTGGCGGCGGTTCGGGGTACAGGCAGCGATAACACGGCCCCTCCTTTGCATGAAACACCGATACCTGGCCTTCGAAACGAAAGATACTGCCGTACACGTATGGCTTGCCCGTGAGTACGCAGGCGTCGTTGATCAGGTACCGGGTCGGCAGATTGTCGGTCCCGTCGATAACCACGTCGTACGGGGACAGGACATCCAGCGCGTTTTCAGAGGACAACGGCATCTCGTGGAGCGCCACCTCGATAAGGGGGTTGATCCGGCGAACGCTTTCCTTCGCCGATTCCAGCTTGGAGCGGCCCACATCGTCCGTGCCGTGGATGATCTGGCGCTGGAGATTGGAGTATTCGACCGCGTCGAAATCAACGAGGCCTATTCGGCCTATGCCCGCCGCCGCCAGGTACAGGGTCGCCGGGGACCCGAGGCCGCCTGCGCCGATGATCAGTACGGAGGCCTGTTTGAGTTGTTCCTGGCCGCGTAACGCGATGTCGGGAATGAGGAGATGACGACTGTATCGCTGTATTTCTTCCTTGGACAACATAACCACAGGGCCTCTGTGCGGAGTAATAGTTTGCCCTTTGTTCTTTTCCGTGCCGGACATCGCGCGTGGCCGCGTGTCAGGTTAATCGCACTTTCGGGGTCCAATCCGCTTCCGTATCATCCACATTCGATTCGACATCCTTCTCTTCCCCCCTCGGTGGTTCGGGAGGGTGTTCCGGCGGTGTGGACGGCTTGCGCGAAGGCGTGGCAACAGGCGGGGCGTGTTCCGTTGCGTGCTGACGCATCCGGATAAAACGGTCATTCATTTCCCGGTACGACCGCACCAGTTGCAAGTGGGCCTCTTCCAATTCCTCCAGCCGGCGACGGGCCTTGTCCGCCTCTTTCCGTTCCCGCTGCAACAGGTCGTCCATCTGTTTCATGCGGGAGTCGGCCAATCGTTCGTTTTCTTCGCGGGTCGCCACGAGTTCGCGCAACTCCTCGGATTTTTCCTTTAGCTGTTGTAGGAGGGAATCGTAGTTCGTGGACAAATTGTTATAGGCGTCCCACAGCTCGCCGGGTGTTGTTTCCGACCCTTCCTCGGATTTTGCGGTTCGGGCGGACTCCATCCGCCGTTCCATCTGATTGATTTGAAAGGCCATGCGTTCCCGCGCGGTTTCGGCTTCCATCAGGCGGCTTCGCAGATCGCGGATTTGCTCGTTCAGTGCCTTCTCGACCTGTTCCTGTGACGCCCGTTCCTCATCAAACAGTTGTTTCCACTTCCGCGCTTCCTTTTCGTAGGTGTCCTTGCTTTGGGCCACCTGCTTCCATTCCTGCATCAGCGGGTTATTGTGTGCCTGGTATCCGGGATCGGCGCGTTGCAGTTCGTGCTCCTGCTCCTTGGCCAACAGTTCCAATTCCCGGTTTTGAGCCTGCAGGCGGGTCAACTGGTCGAGGAGGTCATTATGGTCCTGTGAGCGGTTTTCAATGTCCCGGATTCGGGCCTGGAGTCGGGCATTTTCTTCAACGAGTTTCGCGATCTCCTCTTCTCCCGACCGGGTTTCCAGGTCGCGAAGCTGCGCCTGAAACCGCGCCGACTGATCGATAAGATTGGCGTTTTGTTTCATGAGCATGGGCAAAAGCGCCCTGCCGATTTCCTGCTTCTCGCCGGTATGCCGGTTCTCGATGAAGCCGGTGGTTTCGACATAGCCTTCCCGAAGCATGTCGCGAAGAGCCAGCAGATGAACCGGGCCATATCGTGAATCGTCGGGGCCGTCCACGAACCAGTTCATGGACAGCTCTCTCAAGTCGGGTGCCGGCCGCCAATCCTCCTGGTCGGCGGATACATAATCCTCGGGAGCGACCCGGCCGTCCGCGGCCCATAGCTGAAGCGTTGACAGGCTGACCGGGCCGTATATCCGGTCTTCGCTATTTCTTAAATACCATTGGGTCATACGAGTCCCCTGTTCCGAATTCTGTTGCGGGGTGAAGACTTATTCGGGGATAAACAATACCTGTCCCACTCTAAGCATGTCGGGATTCCTGATGTCGTTGGCCTCGATGATCACCCGGGCGGTTACGCCGTATGCCGCCGCAATTTGCGACAAAGTTTCCCCGGGTTGCACCGTGTGTTCGTATCCGTAGCCGCTCGCGGCGCGCGGACCGCGTGTCCGGTCCCGTTGCGCGGTGCTTGCGATGATCTGTTCGATGGTCCTGCTCAAGCGATCCACAATTTCCTGTTTGTCTTTTTCGCGGGTACGATCCACTTCGGCAATCCGGCGTTCCAGATCGTTCAGCCGCCGGTCCGTATCCTGCCGCTGGTTTTCCGTGCCGCGTGCCTGTTCCTCCCGGAGGGCGGTCAGCTCTCGATACAGCTGATCCGTTTCCGTTTCGAGCGTTTCGATCCGGCCGGCCAGGCGCCGGATATCCTCGCGTATGAGCAGCATGTCTTCGCGCTCATGGGTCAATTGGCGTTGCCGGGCGCTTCCGTAAGTAGTGCATCCGGAAGTAATTAGAGAGAATGCAATTCCCGCCGCTCCGAGTACGCGGCCAACAATCATGTGCGCTTTCATCATGGAATCTACATACCGCATCCCGCGGCCTTACTCAAGATCAAATGTGGGGCCCGCGCCGATGGACCGGGGGATACGACCTTCGCGGGTCGGGTGAGAAGCGGGGGGGACTGGGTTGATCTTGCCGGTTCTTCGCGATACGCTGAGTGTATGAGCGAGGGTTTCGACATGGTTTTGCGTTGGGTAGGCAGACGCGCCGGGTGTGCGCTGTGCGCGGCCTGGTGCGCGGCGTGCTTCATGGGGATGGATGCGAATGCGGGAGTTCGCCTCATCACTCATGAAAACGTGTACCGGTCCGATGTTACGGTCCAGCGTACGGGGCAAATGCTGATGACGGCCGATCGTCTGCTCGTCCGCGTGGGAGAAGTCACGGTTTCGGATATTACGGAATCGTTTATCTACAGGGCGGATCTGGAGACGCTGTGGAAACTGGATCACGAAGCCCGTTACTACATCGAAATCAACCGCAACACGCTGGTTGAATTGACTCGTCACATGCGGGCGGCGCGACGACGGATGGAAGCCGCGCTTGAGCACATGGATGACGAACAACGGGAGGCGCTCGAGGGTATGATGCGGGACCGCGCGCCGGACATCGACCGGGAACGCACGCGACGCGTTCGTCGCACGGACGAGTGGAAAACGATAAACGGTCATCGTTGTGTGCGGTATGAAGTGATCGCCGATGACACGGTGTTGCGCGAGTTGTGGGTGACCCCCTGGGACGAGTTGGGCATGGAGGCCGATGAATTCCGGGTTCTCAAGAAGATGGCGGACTTCCAGAAGGAGATGGCGCGCGCGGTTGAGGAAGGCCCGCTGGCGCAACGCGTGGAAGAGGAGATATTCACCGACTTTGAAGCCGTGGACGGATTTCCCATCCTGGTGCGATACTATGAAAACGACGAAGCGGTTCGTGACGTGACGTTCCTGTCCATTGAACGGGAGGAGATGGATCCCGCGCGATTTACCGTGCCCGAGGGGTATGTTCGTCAGGATCCTTTTCGCCCCGACCGCCTGCCGCCGCCCCGGTCTGTGAAGCCTGTGTTGGAAGGGATTGAGTAGGCGCGCGAAGTCGGATAGTGTATGCGGCAGAGCCGTCGGAAGGGTGGCAGAGTGGACGAATGCACCGGTCTTGAAAACCGGCAGGCCGAAAGGCCTCGTGGGTTCGAATCCCACCCCTTCCGCCACGCATTCGGGTTCACGGGGTTCCTCCCGAACGCCCGTTGAATTTAAGAATGATATAAACAAAAGGAGTATAACCCATGCCGGTCTATCCGTACCGCTGTAAGAAATGCAGAAAGAGATTCGATGTCACAATGACGGTCCGCGAACACGAAACCCGGAAGGTGCGGTGCCCCAAATGCAAAAGCACCGCGGTGACCCAGCAGGTGGCGGGTTTCTTCGCGCAAACGTCGAGCAAGAGTTGAGTGCCGCATCAACCAGAAAGCGGCGGCTTCTTTTTGTCTGCACCGCAAACCAGCAGCGCAGTCCGACGGCGGAGGACCTGTTCCGGGATCATCCCCGGATCGAGGCGCGATCCTGCGGAACGGATATGTGCGCGAATACCCCTTGCGACGAAGCGCTCATCGAATGGGCGGACGAAATCTTCTGCATGGAGGAGGGGCACCGGGAAGCGCTGATCACGCTCTTTCCGTCCCTCCGGGAAAAGACTATTCATGTGCTGCACGTTCCGGATATCTATCTCCGCAACGATCATGGCCTGATTCCAATCCTCCGGGAACGCCTCCGCCCGTGGTTGGAAGAGAGGTGAAAAGGGTTATTCCTTGTTGCCTGTTGGATATTCCGTTCCCCGGGAAATAGGGAAAAAGTCCGGAAGCCGCCGGCCGCTGGGCGGCGATGCGAAAACCGGAACACGTCGCTTGCAAAACCGGAGTGTGCGCATTCTCCTTCCCTATTTCTCCCCCGCAATCACTTCCGCGATGTTGAAGGCGTGGTCCTTCATGCGGCGATAGTGGTTGATCATATCGAGGTAGATCAGGCTCTTGAGGGGCGGAATGGCTTTATCCGTCAGCCGCTGAAGGTGTCGTGCGCGAATTTCCTTGGTCAGATGCGTGATGGATTCGCCGTCGGCTTTCGCGCGCGGCAGGATGACAACCCCGTTGGCCTCCCGCAGGGCGTCGTTGATCGTCCGCACGTAGCCGGCCGTTTCCCGGTGGAGGTGCCGGAGATCCTTCAGTCCATCCTCGCTGATCTCCAGGTTATTGTCGCGAAGTTTGAGTAATCCCTTGAGCACGCTGGTCTGGTAGTCGCTTAGCGATTCGTATTCGTGCGCCATGCGAATCTGATGCCGGGCTTCATCGGAAATGGAGTGCGATACTTCGCCGGCCAGCAGATGGCCGAGATACAACACGACCTCCTTTTGCATCTCGTCGAGGATTTCTTCGCGGCGAAACAGTTTATCCTCCAGTTCGGAATGCGTGTCCGGATGTTCGAGGATGGTATCCAGCCATCCGAACATTTTCTCTACGGCTTCGGCCATCACCACGATCTGCCGGCGCGAATGCACGATGGCCAGATGCGGCGCATGGACGGTGCGGGCGTCCAGGTAGGTGAGCTTGCGTACTTCCTTCGCGGTTTTTTCCGGAAGCAGGCGTTCGATCAGCCGGGCCATGGGGCCGGCGAACGGCAGGAACAGGATCGCGTTGGCGACGTTGAAGCTCGTGTGCACCAAGGCGATCGACCGGAGAACATACGGGAAGGTTTCGACGCCGTCGCGCAGGACCATCGTGTCGGGATCGTGACGCACGATTGAGATGAGGAGCGGGATGACGACCGGAAACAGCAGGATGAACCATGTGGTGCCCAAAAAGTTGAACAGGATGTGTCCCCAGGCGGCGCGTTTGGCGACCGTGGAGGCGCCCAGTGTGGAAAGATAGGCCGTGATGGTGGTGCCCACATTTTCGCCCAGCACCAGCGCGGCCGCCGTATGAAACTCGATGACCCCGGCGGCGGCCAATCCCATGGTGATGCCCAGTGTGGCGGAGGACGATTGCAGGATCATGGTCAGGATACACCCGACCAGGGCACACTTGATAATCCCCCAGTACGTGGTGGCTTCAAAAGCATGGAACCAGATCCTGAATTCCTCCAGGTCGCGCAAGGGCGAAAACCCGTTCTTCATCAATTCGAGGCCGAAGAACAGCATGCCGATGCCCATGACCGTCATGCCGCTGTATCGCAGGCGGTCCTTCTGGGAAAACAGGAAGAAAAAAGCCGCAACGCCGAGAATGGGCAGGCCGTATCGGCCGATATCGAGCACCAGGATCCAACCGGTGATGGTGGTGCCGATGTTGGCGCCGAAAATGACACCAAGCGCCTGCATCAGGTTCATGAACCCGCTGTTCACCAGTCCGACCGTCATGACGGTGGTGATCGTACTGGATTGAATCATACAGGTTACGAGCAATCCGACCCCGACCCCCAGGATCCGGTTATCGGTTACGGCGCCGATCAGGCGACGCAACCGGTGTCCCGCGACGGCCTGCATGCCCTCGGACATGTACTTCATACCGAGAAGAAAAATACCCAGCCCACCGACCACCGAAAAAAGGATGTTGAAGAAAAGCGCTACGTTCATGCGATATCGTGCCCCGGGTTTGGTTTTTGGAAGCGGTTTGTAACGCAAATTGAGCACGTTGCTCAATGCATTAATACACATTTCTTTTGGAGCCCCGGCCCGGCCCTTTACGTCGACAGAACGTCCAGAAGGTGCAGGAAGTGCGGGTTGGGTTGGCGGAGGTGCTTGACGGCCTGATCAAGCGGCGTAAAGGCGATATCCCGATGGATTACGCCCGCCATAACGTTATGTTGTCCGTCCCGCAACGCTTCGACGGCGGCCACGCCGAGCCGGCTGGCCAGCACGCGATCCATGCAGGTGGGCGATCCGCCGCGCTGGATGTGGCCCAGGATGCTGACCCGGGTGTCGTAATGCGGGTATGCGCGCTCGATGCGTTCGGCCGCCTTCAGGGCGCCGCCGGTCTGATCCCCTTCGGCAACAATCATGATGGACGACGTTTTGTCCTTGCGGCCCTGCTCGAACCGTTCCATGACCTGTTCCAGGTCCGTTGGCAATTCGGGGATCAACACGGCTTCGGCCCCGGAGCCGATTCCGCTGCGGAGCGCGATCAGTCCCGCGTCCTTGCCCATCACCTCGACGATGAAAAGCCGGTTATGTGATTCGGCCGTGTCGCGGATGCGGTCCACCGCCTCGATTACGGTATTGATGGCGGTGTCGTATCCGATGGTGAAATCGGTGCCCTCAAGGTCGTTATCGATCGTGCCGGGGATCCCGATCACGGGGATCTCGCATTCGGCCGTCAGATCGCAGGCTCCGCGAAACGTGCCGTCGCCCCCGATCGCCACAAGGCCCTCGACGCCGCGTGCGCGCAGGTGGGCATAGGCCGTGTCCCGGCCTTCGCGGGTGTGAAATCGCTTGCTGCGTGCCGTCTTGAGGAGGGTCCCGCCGAGGTGAAGGATGCCCGCCACCTCGCGTGGCGGCAAAGAAACAAAATCATTTTCGATCATGCCTTCATACCCGCGAATGATGCCCAGCGCCTCCATGCCGTAATAGGCGGCGGTGCGCGCCACCGCACGGATGCAGGCGTTCATTCCCGGCGCATCGCCGCCCGATGTAAATACCGCAATATTTTTCATCATGCTCTCATCATGGCACAAAAGGTTCTGAATAGCCAACCGGTTCACGAGCCGGCTTTTCATGATCGCCCCGACAACCCCCGCCGCCCGGTTGACCGGAAACACCATGTCGATTACACTCGCGCCTGTTGTTATATCAGCACGCGGAGAACGAATCATGGCGGGGGGAAACAGAATCGGTATTGTGGCCAAGCGCCTCGAGGGAACGGACGGCGTTTCGCTGGAAACGGAAAAGTGGGTCCAGGTCCTGACGGAACTGGGTCACGAGTGTTATTTTTTCGCGGGGACCAGCGACTGGGATTCGGAGCGCACCCTGATCGCGCCGGAAGCGCACTTTGAACATCCCCGCATCCGGGAAATCAACGAGGCCTTGTTCGTTACCCGCCGCCGCACGCCTGCGATTTCCGAAGCCGTGGGAACCATCCGCGGCAAACTGCATAACGATCTCTGCGAATTCCTCCAGCGGTTCTCGATCGATCTGCTGATCGTTGAAAACGCGCTTTCGATCCCGATGAACATTCCACTGGGTCTGGCGTTGACCACGCTCATCGCCGAAAGGGAAATCCCCACGATCGCCCATCACCACGATTTTGTCTGGGAGCGCACGCGGTACGCTTTGAACGCGGCTGAGGATTATCTGCGCGCCGCCTTTCCGCCGGTCATGTCCAGCATTCATAACGTCGTGATCAATTCTCACGCGGCCACCGAACTGGCGCGGCGGACCGGCATGCGGTCCACGGTGGTGCCCAACGTCATGGATTTCGATACGCCGCCGCCCGGGCCGGACGAGTATTCCATCGATATGCGATCCGACCTGGGTATTCCGGATGATCATCTTGTCGTGTTGCAACCGACACGCATTGTGCCGCGCAAGCGGATCGAGCTGGCCTTGATGCTGGTCAAGTGGTTGGAGCGGCCGGCAACGCTGGTGATCTCCCACAGCGCGGGAGATGAGGGATACGAATACGAGCAATTTATCCGACGCTTGGCGGAGTCGCTCGAGGTGCCGGTCATTTTGGGTAGCGACCGGTTTGCGCCCCGCCGGGGAAAGACCGATGAAGGGCGCAAGGTGTACAACCTGTCGGACGCCTACACGATCGCCGACCTGGTTACGTATCCATCCCTGATCGAGGGTTTCGGAAACGCGTTCGTCGAGGCCCTCCATCACCGTAAACCCGTGGTCATGAGCCGGTACGCCATCTACCAGACCGACATCATGCCGAAAGGCTTTCAGGTCATCGAGTTCGACGACTTCGTGTCCGAAAAGGCCGTGAACGATACCTTGGCGATTCTGGAAAACACCGATCGGCTTAAGGAGATGGCCGATCTCAATTACCAGCTGGGCCGGAAGCATTATTCCTTCGGGGTTCTTCGCAAACGCCTCGAATTGCTGATCAATCACCTGCTGGGACGTTTGTATTAGAGGAGGAAATGAGCACAGAGGAAAAAATCTATTCGGGCAAGACCAAGGACATTCACCGGTTGCCGAACGGCCATCTGCTGATTGTCTTCAAGGATGACGTCACGGGCGAAAACGGTGTGGTCGATCCGGGCGCCAACACGGTTATGGGGCAGATCCAGGGGAAAGGCCGGATGTCGCTTGGGCTTACCCGGTACTTTTTTCAACGGTTGCAGGACGAAGGCATTCCGACGCACCTGGTTTCGGTCGACCTCGACCGGAATGCCATGGAGGTCAAAGAGGCCGTGCTGCCTGGAAAAGGCCGCGGCGGATTGGAGTTCGTATGCCGCCGCAAAGCGTACGGCAGTTTCCTGAAACGGTACGGCGCTCATATCAAGATGGAACTGCAGGATCTGGATTACCTGGTCGAGATTACGCTCAAGGACGACGAGCGGGGCGATCCGTTGATCAACGACGACGCCCTGGTTACGCTCGGTTTCCTGACCCGGCCGCAATTGGACAACGCCAAGGACTTGACCCGCCGGATCGCCCGAATCGTGGAGAACGATCTGCGCGAGCGGGGCCTGGATTTGATCGACATGAAGGTGGAATTCGGTTTGATCGACGGCGCCGTGGCGCTGATCGACGAGATCTCGGCCGACGCCATGCGGGTCATGGATGATGCCGGAAAAATGTTATCCCACGAGGAAATGTATCGGAGTCTTTTGTCTTCCTGATGCTGGATTCACCGGTCGTATCTTCATAATTGACCTGTCGAACTAAAACCGGATACGGTGAAAAGTCAAAACAAGCAGGGAGTGCCGTACACTCGGTGACAGGGCATGCTTATGACGAATATGTTGTTTGGCGTGATCGGGGGTCTGGGCCTATTTCTCTTTGGCATGGGGTTGATGTCGGATGCCATCAAGTCCATAGCCGGCAGCCGGATGAAACAATTTCTGACGGCCCTTACCCGAAAGCGGCTGGTGGCCGTTCTGCTCGGGGCCTTGGCGACCATGCTGGTGCAGTCCAGCTCGGCGACGACCGTAATGACGGTCGGGTTTGTCAATGCGGGCCTGCTGACCTTGAGGCAGGCCTTGTGTGTCGTTCTCGGCGCCAATGTAGGCACCACGGTGACCGCATGGCTGGTTTCCATGTTCGGGTTCGGCACGTTTCGCATCAATATGTATGCGCTCCCCCTTGTCGGTATCGGCTTTTTCATAAGCATTTTGGCCCGTCGATCCCGCAATCGGAACCTGGGCAAGGTCATGCTGGGATTCGGCCTGCTGTTTATCGGAATCAACTTTTTGCAGGAAACCTTTGCGCCGATCAAGGACAGTCCGGGCGCCCAGCAGTTACTCATTACGCTTTCCAGTTATCCGCTCTTGGCGCTGCTGGCGGGCACGCTGCTGACGGTCCTGATGCAGAGCAGTTCGGCATCGATCATGGTGATTCAGGTATTGGCCTTGCAGGGGGCCTTTGGCACGGATTGGCCCGTGGTGCTGAACCTGGTGATCCCGTTCATCCTGGGTGACAACATCGGCACCACCATTACGGCGCAGCTTGCCGCCAGCCGGGCATCGCGCAACGCGCGGCGCACCGCCATGGGCCATACCGTATTCAATGTAATCGGCGTTCTGTATATCATGCCCTTCGTATGGATGGGGGTGTTCGGGCAATTCATATCATGGCTGACCCCATGGGAACTCACGCGGGCGACCATCATGGCGGATATGGCGGCCGCGAATACGCTGCTGAAGGTGGTGAACACCGCCCTCTTTCTGCCGATGATCGGCGCGCTGGAAGCCCTTGTGATTCGGATCCTTCCGGTCAAACCGCACGAAGCCGAGGAGAAACCGGTTGTGTTGGAGGAACATCTCTTGGATGCCCCGACCCTGGCTTTTCAGCAGGTCACCTACGAACTGCTTCGCATGGTTGAAATCTCCGGGAAGGCAGCTGATCGGGCTATTGCCGGGTTATTGAACAATGATCCGGAAAGGCTGAAATCGGTGAGGAAAAAGGAGCAGCAGACGGATGAATTCCAGTATGAGATTACAACGTATCTCAGCCGGCTGGCACGCGGTCCGCTGACCCGGGAACTATCGGCCGAGATCCCGGTACTGCTGCATACGGTCAACGACCTGGAACGAATCGGCGACCTGGCGGTCAATATTGCGGAAGTGGCCGAGCGGAAAATCGCCCAAAATATTGCATTCAGTGAAGAGGCCATGAGCGAGGCGCAAGAACTATACGACATGATAATGCAGATGTTTGAGCATGTTCATGCATCGTTGCAGAACGGCGAAAATGAGCATGCATCGAAGGCCATTGAAGTCGAAAACCGACTCAATGTTCTTCAGGTTGAACTGCGGAAAAATCATGTCCGACGGATGGGAGATCATCGCTGTTCCGCCGAGGCCGGCCTGATTTTCATCGACCTGGTCGACAACGTGGAAAAGATCGGGGATCACCTGACCAATATTGCGCAGTCCGTCATCGGCGGCCTGCAATGGGAACACCACGAAAGCGTCCCGAGATAATCGTGGCCGCAAAGCGCGGAAACGTGTGTGATTTCGGGAGGGGCGGCGTCCCCGCCGCCCGAAGAACCGGCGCGGGCAACGATCCGTCAATCAAAGCGTTCTGGCCAGTGTGCCGAGTTTGACGACCCACGGGGTGGTGGTGCGTTCGGCTGTCAGCAGGGGAATATTCAACGACAGGCTCAAGGCGATGTATACGGCGTCGTAGGTTGTTGCGTTGTACTCAAGCGCCGTATCCAGCACCGTTTCCCGGTTCGGGTCTTTTACATCGAGCGGGGCTTCCAAGTGCAGGGCGTAGATCTCGCGGGCGACTGTGTCCTTGAGTTCCCGGCGCCGCACATAGGTCCTCAATACGTTGCCGATCTCCCAGTAGTGGAGGGTTGGCACCAAGAATTGCACGCGGCCCTCCAGGAAATCGTTCAGCCACAATTGCGCTTCCGGTGAAAAATCCTCCGGCAGATACCAAGCCAGCGCGATGCTGGTATCAAGAACGAACCGGTTCATCGCGCCCGATCCTCGCGCAGGATGTGGACGGGACGCTCCCGAAGCTTCAAATCGGCCAGTTGGGATCGCATCGATCGCACCCGATCCGCGTACGTGGCGCGTTTACGCGCTTCGGCCTTGGTCGTGATATACGTTTCCAGGGCCTCTTCGACCAGGGCGCGCTTGGTGCGGGCCTTGGAATACCGGCGCGCTTCCTTCAAGAGTTCCTCATTCAGTTCAATATTGGTTCTCATGATGTGTAAGGCTATACATCATGTGTAAGAATATGTCAAGAAACCCGAAACAGGGCGGGGACAGGTACCAAGAAGGTGGTTCGGCATTCCCGGGCGGAAGAGGGACAGGTACGAGAGCACGGGCGTTGGAAACAGGGCGGGGACAGGTACGAGAATAGCCGTTTTCAGGCGTTGGAGACTGAGCGGAGCAGAATCTCCAATGATTGGAAATCGGTCCCGAAATTCCTTCCAACGATTGGAAATAACTTGACAATATCCATGACGGAAAAACTGACGATCGTCAATTTATTCGTCATAGAATAAGTCAATAATATTCGTAGAAAGCGCCCTGCCGACGTCACGAATGCAGGGTGGGGACAGGAGGACAGGGCGGGGACAGGTACCAAGAAGGTGGGCTGAGCTGCGGCTCGGCGTTCCCGGGCGGAAGAGGGACAGGTACGAGAGCGCGTCGCCGCCGCCCGGAGCAAAGGGATCGAAACCGGTAGTTTGGGGACAGGTACCGAGGACACTGTGGGCCGATCTGGGGCTCGGCGTTTCCAGGAAGGGCCGCATCCCCAGGGTTGCGTTGAGAATGGCCATGGTGGTTCTTGGCGCAACTCTTCTGCAACTCCCCAACGCCGAGGAAGTGCTGGCGGATGGGGTGGGTCATGTTATACTGAAAGGTTGTACGAATACGCAATTTCGGAACCCCGTACCCATGAGCAAGGACTGGATCATCGTAACCGGCGCGCGCGAGCATAACCTGAAGGATATCCATGTCTCGATTCCCCGCAATCAACTGACCGTGATTACGGGGTTGAGCGGCTCGGGTAAATCGTCGCTGGCCTTCGACACGCTCTACGCGGAAGGTCAGCGCAAGTACGTGGAGAGCCTGTCGGCCTACGCACGACAGTTCCTCGACCAGATGCAGAAACCGGACGTGGATTCGATCGAAGGGCTGTCCCCGGCGATTTCGATCGAACAGCGCACCGCAGGGTCGAATCCCCGTTCGATCGTGGCGACTACCACGGAGATCCACGATTACCTCCGGCTCCTCTATGCCCATATAGGCCGTCAGCATTGTCATCAGTGTGGCCGGCCGATTACCCGTCAGACGGCCGAGGAGATCGTGGATCAGTTGATGAAACGGAAACCCAAAACACGGCTGATCGTGTTGGCGCCGATGGTGCGCGGGCGCAAGGGCGAACACGCGGAAATTCTGAACGGCATTCGCAAGCAGGGATTTGTCCGCGCGCGCATCGACGGCGATTTGTACGAGATCGAGGACACGCCGAAACTGGACAAGAAAAGGAAACATACAATCGAAGTGGTGGTGGACCGGCTGGTGATCGACGAGAAGATTCGTACCCGACTGACCGATTCGGTTGAGACGGCCCTGCGTGTGGGCGAAGGCATTCTGATCGCGTTGACCCAACCGGCCAAGGGGAAAGGAAAGGAAACGCTCTATTCGGAAAAGAATGCGTGCGTGCATTGCGGGATCAGCTTTGACACGTTGACGCCCCGTCATTTTTCCTTCAACAGCCCGTACGGCGCGTGTCCGACCTGTCACGGCCTGGGCACGATGCTGGTATTCGACGAAAACCTGGTGGTGCCGGATCCCGGGTTATCACTGGAAAAGGGGGCGGTCCAGGCGTGGCGGCGCGGCGGTCGGCGGTTGATCATCTATTACAAGGGATTACTCCGTGCGCTCTGCAAACATTACGAGATCGATATGGAGACGCCGTACTCGAAACTTCCGAAGAAGTTCCGGGATATCCTGCTATACGGGTCGGAGGACGAGGAGATCCAGTTCGGGTTCTGGCGCGGCGGCGCGTATCATCGGTACACGAAACCGTTTGAAGGCGTGATTCCGAACCTGGAACGGAGGCTGGAAGAAACGGAAAGCGAATTTACGCGGCAACGCCTGCACGGGTACATGAGTCGTCTGCCCTGCCGCACGTGCGAGGGGGCGCGGCTTCGGCCGGAATCGCTGGCGTGCCGGGTGAGCGGTCATTCCATCCACGATCTCTGCGCATTGTCGATCCGCCGCGCGCTGGAGCTGTTCGAGCATCTCGACATCACCCCGCAGGAAGCCGAAATTGCGAAAGAGGTGCTTAAGGAAATCCGGGAACGGCTCCGGTTCCTGGTGAATGTGGGTCTGGATTACCTGTCCCTCGACCGGGAAAGCGGGACGTTATCGGGCGGCGAGGCCCAGCGCATCCGGTTGGCGACGCAGATCGGCGCGGGCCTGGTGGGCGTGTTGTACGTGTTGGACGAGCCCAGCATCGGGCTGCATCAGCGCGACAACAAGAAACTGATTCGCACGTTGCAGGATCTGCGCGATCTGGGCAATACGGTGGTCGTGGTGGAACACGACGAACAGACGATTCGCGAAGCGGACTACGTGATTGACCTGGGTCCCGGTGCGGGTGTTCGCGGAGGAGACGTGGTGTGCGCGGGTTCGGTGCCGGAACTGCTGAATTCGTCCCGGTCGCTCACGGCGCGGTATTTGAAACGGGAGGTGGAAATTGAAGTTCCGGAACAGCGTCGCCGCCCGACCCGGAGTGTCCTGGAGATCGTTGGGGCCGGGGCAAACAATTTAAAAGCCATCACCGTACGCATTCCGTTGGGTTTGCTGGTGTGTGTGACGGGCGTATCGGGAAGCGGCAAAAGCACGTTGGTGGACGATATTCTGCGGCGTGCCCTGTTCCGTCATTTTTATGGTTCCAAGGAGCGCCCGGGAGCGCACAAACGGATTAACGGGATCGGACAGCTTGACAAGGTGATTGTGATTGATCAATCGCCCATCGGCCGCACGCCGCGGAGCAATCCGGCGACGTACACGGGCGCGTTTTCGCTGATTCGCAACCTCTTCGCGCAGTTGCCCGCGTCGAAGGTGCGCGGCTATGGGCCGGGCCGCTACAGTTTCAACGTGAAGGGCGGCCGGTGCGAGCGGTGCAAGGGGGACGGCATTCTCAAGATCGAAATGCATTTTCTGCCGGATGTGTATGTGACCTGCGAGCAGTGCCGGGGGTTGCGGTACAACCGGGAGACGCTGGAGGTGCGGTACGCCGGGAAAAACATTTCCGAGGTATTGAACATGACCGTGGATGAGGCGCTCGAATTTTTCCATGCCGTGCCCGGGTTGGAGCGCAAATTGCGCACGTTGTCGGACGTTGGGCTGGGGTACCTGACATTGGGGCAGCCGGCGACGACGTTGTCGGGCGGCGAGGCCCAGCGGTTGAAGCTCTCGTCGGAATTGAGCAAAAAGAGCACGGGACAAACGTTGTATCTGCTGGACGAGCCCACGACGGGCCTGCATTTCGCGGATATCAGCCGGTTGCTCGCGGTACTGCAGCGCTTGGTGGATGCGGGTAATACGGTGGTGGTGATTGAGCATAATCTGGACGTCATCAAGACGGCGGATTACATTATTGATCTGGGGCCGGAAGGCGGCGATGCCGGGGGGCGGGTGGTCGTGGCGGGTTCTCCGGAAGAGGTGGTTTCGGCGGACGGATCGTATACGGGCCGGTTTTTAAAAGAATACGTGGGGCGTCCGGTTGAACAGGACGGAAAAAGACGATGATGGACCGTATGAGAATTCGAATCGGAAGAGGGACGCTTGCGGTGTGCCTGGCGGGGGTCCTGTGCGCGGAGGCTTCGACGCGGCGTGAGCGCGCGATGGAAGCGGCCATGACATCCGGTCAGGCGGCCATGGAAGACGGGCTCTACGACATCGCCGAGGGATATTTCACCACGTTCATCCGGCGTGCGTCGGACGATTTTCATGAGGCCGAGGGGGTCTTGTGGTTGGTGCAGGCCTTGTATCACCAGGGGCGCTATCAGGATGTGATGGACCGTATAGACGACCATCTTGGCCGGGTACGGGGCACGCCGTTGGAAGGGCCGTATGTGTTCTGGAAGGCCCGGGCGCAATTTGATCTCGATCAGCCGGAACGCACGATCGAAATCTTGAATACGATTGATCCGGACCAACTCGAGCCGGGGTATGCCGTTCCGGTGCTTCGGCTTGGGGCCCATGCGCATTGGCATGCCGGTCAGACCAATCGGGCGCTGGAAGCATTTGAATTTTTTGATGACCGGTATCCCGGCCACGAGGAAGCGGCGGAAAACCTGCTTGATTGGGCGGAGATCCTTTTGGAGGTGGAGCGGGAATTGGATGCGCGTGTGCGGCTTCGATCCCTGGAGCACCGGTTCCCGGAAAGTGAATCCGCGCAGGGTGCGCGCCTCCTGCTGGGGCATTTGTATCTGGCCGCGGACCGGGGGGACGAAGCCCGGGAGATGTTGGAAGCGCTGATTGACCGGGAAGCGTTGCCGTCCGATCGAGCCGCGGAGGCCTGGTACGCGCTGGCCCGGTTGTATGAACGGGAAGAGAATCTGGAATCGGCGATTGAGGCCGTGCGGGCGGGGGAGCAGGCGGCCCGGCGGCAGGATCGCCGCAATCAGGGCCGGTATTTCCGGGCGCGGCTGTTGATTCGCGAGGAGGATCCGGATGCGGCGCTGGACCTTCTGCGCGCGATCATCCGGGATGTACCCGGCGCCCCCGTATCCGCCGAGGCCCAGTTGGAAATCGGCCGTATCCATCTGGATCGGGACGAATACGAGCAGGCGGCCAAGGCGTTTCAGCATTACCTGGATGCGTTTGAGGATCGGGACGGCCGCGCGCAGGCCCTGTTGGGCCGGGGCTGGAGCCTGTTGGGACTGGAACAGTACGGGGAGGCGGCCGCTTCGTTTGACAAGGCATACACACTGCATCCCGAAGACACGGAAAAGCAACAGGCGTTGTTCAAGGTGGGCGATGCCTATTTCGAAAACAACCAGTTCCGGCGGGCCCGGGACGAGTATCTGCGATTGACCACGGTTTTTCCCGGAAGCACCCTGGCGCCGCGCGCGTTGTATCAGGCGGCCGAGTGCCTGGCCCGATTGCGCCGGGTGGAGGAAGCGGTGCAGGAATTCCGGGCCATTGAAGACGCCTTTCCGGCGAGCCTGTATGCCGAGGCGTCCGCGTTGCGAATCGGTTTGCTCAAGGAGGAATTGGGCGAGTGGGGCCGGGCGGTATCCGCCTACGAGCGGGTTATGGACGGGTATCCCGGAGACGAGGTTTTTCGGCAGGCCCTTCATCGGCGCGGATTGATCCGGTATCGATCGGGACTTTTCGTGGAAGCGCTCGAGGATTTCGAGCGGATTGTGGAAAAGGCTTTCGGAGACGATGTCACGGAACAGGCGTTCTACATGAGGGGATGGTGCCTGTATCTGCTCGGTCGCAGCGAGGAGGCTTTCCGGGTCTGCCGGGAGTTCATTGAGCGATTCCCTCGATCCCGTTGGACGGCGGATGTCCTGTTCTGGTTGGCCGAATATCATTATAACCGGGGCGATTATGTCAAAGCCGAAGAGCGTTTTCTGGAGCTGATCGAGCAACACCCTGAGACCCCGATGGCCGTCGAGGCGCTTTACCGGGCCGGGCGCGCGTCGATGGAGGCGCAGGAATATCTGCGTGCGATCGAGTACTTCAATCGTTTGGCCCGCCAATATCCGCAAAGTCCCCGCATGGCGGAGGTGCGATTCGCTCAGGGCGACGCGTTGAGCCATCTAGGGGAGTTTGCGGGGGCGATTCTGGCTTTCGAGGAGATTATCAGGAAGCATCCGGACAGCTACCTGGTGAATCAGGCATACGGACGGCGCGGTGATTGTCAATTCATGCTGGGCAGCGAGGATCCGGATCGGTATGAAGAGGCGCTGGCGTCCTACCGGGCCGTCATGGAGAGTCCGACCGCTTCGGTCGGGCTGCAATTGCAGGCTGAATTCAAGATCGGGCGCACTCGGGAAAAACAGGGGGATGCCCGTGAAGCCCTCGACCGCTATGTCAATGTGATCTATACCTACTTGGATGACCGATCCGTTCGGAGTCCGGATTGCACGGTCTGGTTTACGCGGGCGGCGTTTGCCGCGGCTTCAATCAAGGAAACGGAGGGGCAATGGCGTGAAGCGGTACATATTCTGGAACGCGTGGTGCAGGCGGACGTGCCGGCCGGACCGGATGCCGCCCGGCGTATCCGGAATATCGAAATGGAACATGGAAGGATTTGATCATGCTTGAACTGATTCAAAAGGGCGGACCGGTTATGTGGATTATCGTGGCGGCCAGTGTGGCCGCCTTGGTGATCTTTCTGGAGCGGTTGTTTCATCTGCATCGCGCGCAGATCAATTCGGATGATTTTTTGGAGGGGATCTATAACGTGCTGAAGCGCCGCAATATTGTGGAGGCGGTCAGTATTTGCGAGGACACGCCCGGTCCGGTGGCGCATATGGTGCGGGCGGCGATATTAAAACAGGAGGCCGATCCCGAGGAATTGCATCGAGCGCTCCAGGAGGCCGGTTTGGCCGAAGTTCCGCGGCTGGAGCGGAATCTGCCCATTTTAGCCACTATCGCCCAGATCGCGCCCCTGCTGGGTTTGTTGGGCACCATTCTGGGGTTGATCCAGGCCTTCATCGTGTTCCAGGAGAAAGCCCCCCTTATTCATGCCGGCGACCTGGCGGGAGGAATGTGGGAGGCGCTGATTACCACCGGGGCGGGTCTGGCCGTTGCGATCCCGGCCTATGTGGCCTATAACTTCCTGGTGGGGCGCGTCGAATCCATTATGCTGGAAATGGAACATGCCTCGGCGGAAATCCTCAAATTCTTAACACGTCAATTGCCGCGGAAGGAAAATGATCCCTATGCCTGAGCAAGCGGATATCGCCATTCATGATCAGCTCAGCTTTCTCAAGCGCCGCTACCGGACACGGCTGCGCTATGCGCGGGGCGTGGTCAGCGCGGTTCCCCTGGCGGACCTGGTACTGATCCTCCTCCTGTTCGTGATCATGAATTCCTGGCACGTGCTGAAGCCCGGGGTCTATGTGGATTTGCCCGAATCCCCCTTTGTTTCCGGCGTTCGTTCCGATGCCATGGTCGTCACGATCTGCCGGGAAGGCTTTGTATTTTTTGACGATGAGCGGACGACCGTGGAGGGGTTACGCGAACGAATGGTCCGGGCGGCCGCGGTTCGCCCCGGGATCTCGATTATCATTGAGGCCGATCAGCGGGTGGATCACGGTACGATCCTGCGGATTTTCAGCATGGCGATGGATGCCGGCGTGGAGGAGGTCGCCATGGCGACGCGCGGAATTTCCGAAATGCCGGAGAATGGTCCATGAGGCGCGGTCGTACACAGGACAAGCCCTCCGGCCGGGTATGGATTTCGGCCCTGGTCCTGGCTCTTTTGTTTCACGGAATCTGGTGGATCGGTTTGACCGCCTCCGCCCCGGAATATTTCACCCCGGAAACCAGGATTCCGCAGGCGCAGGTGAGTCTTTGGACGTTGCCGCCGGTGGAACTCATCGAGGAAGCGGCGGCGGAAGATCCGCTCGCATTTCGCTCTCCCGTGCTTTTTGCCTTGCCCTCTCCGCTGGGGTTCAGTCGTCCCCTGTTGATCCGGGGCGCCGGGTTGCGGCCGCCCATTCAACCCCCGCTCGATATTTCCATGACCTTGAAAAGTCCGGTGTTCGCCCGGCCGGACGAACCGGCCGTAACGGGGGGGGGGCCGCCGGAAGATGTGCGCGTCCGGTATGAAGGCCCGAGTCTTCGGCCCGTTACGCGATCGGTGTTCGATGGATTTCCGGAACCGCATGAACCCGTGCTACGCATGGAATTTGGAGAGGGTCTTCGGGAAGACCTGTTTGAAAAGCGTCCCTTGCCGGAGCGCCTGGTGGAGGAGACCACGGCCTCCTGGGAAGTGGAGGTCTTTCTTTCAACGGATGAACGGGGCGTGGTGAACCGGGTTCTGCTGGAGCGGCGCGCCGATCTTGAGCGGATCAACCAGGAACTATCCCGCAGTCTCTATGCCTGGCGGGTGCATTACGGCGAAGCGCCTGTTTCCGGGCGCCTGCGAATCTATGCGGTCATGCCGGAAGGAATGCCGCGCGACCGACGGGAGGTTCCGTGATGGAGGTATCCTTTCCGGCGCTGATTCTGATCCCCATGGCATTCCACCTTGTGATCATCGGCGTGTGCTGGCTATACTACCTGATGCGCGAACAAGCCGCCCGGTGGACACCTGGCCGAAGACGCATTTACCGGTGTCAGGTTTGTGAATTTGTTTACCTGGATGCCCGGGACGTCCCGTTGGCGCGGTGTTCCCGGTGCGGATGTCTGAACGAAGCCGTAAAAACATAAAGAGAAATCAGTGAACGCCACAAGCAGAACCAAGCAACCCGATATCCGGCTGATCAGCTGGTCGCCGGACCGTTCCGTGCCGGTACTAACCCGGTTCTTGAAGCGCCCCGCGGTGGACCCCAAAGCCGAGGAAGTGGCGCAACGCGTCCTGGACGACATCCGCCGGAAGGGCAATACGGCGGTACTTCGGTACATCCGGGAATATGACGGGGTTAAACTCACGGCCTCCAAGCTGGCGGTATCGAGCGAGGAGATCCAGACGGCGCGTGAACAGGTGGATCGCGAGTTCCGCCTGGCTGCGGGAGAAGCCCTGCAACGGATCATTCGGTTCAGCCGCGCGGCCATGCGTCGTGACTGGTCAATTTCCAGCCCGAAAGGCGGGCAGATCGGCGAACGGTTTGTCCCGATTGAACGTGTCGGGGCGTATATTCCCGGGGGCGCGGCGCCGCTGGTATCCACCGCCCTGATGACCGTGGGGTTGGCCCGTGTGGCGGAAGTGCCGGAAATCGTGGCCTGTACCCCGGCGGGCAAAAACGGACGGGTCAACCCGTACTTGTTGTACGCGCTGGATTTGGCCGGCGCGACGGAGATTTATCGCATAGGCGGCATACAGGCGATCGGCGCCATGGCGTACGGGACCAAAACCGTGCCGCGGGTGCAGAAAATCGTCGGACCCGGCGGGCCCTACGTTACCGCCGCCAAGCGGCTGGTATACGGGCGTGTAGCCCTTGACATGGTGGCCGGACCCAGTGAGATTGCGATCTTTGCCGACGATTCCGTTTCGCCCGCCCATGTCGCGGCGGATTTATTGTCGCAGGCCGAACACGGAACGGGCCAGGAGAAAGCGCTCCTTGTGACGTCCTCCATGCGATTGGCCGAAGCGGTGCGGAAGGAGTTGTTGAAACAGGCCGAGTACCTGGACCGTCAGGGGCCCGTGTACGAAGTGCTTCATCGCGGCACGCTTCTGGTGGCGGCGGAAACATTGGAAGCAGGGATGGACCTGATCAACGAATTCGCGCCCGAGCACCTGGAACTGATGGTGCGCGAACCGCGTGCTTGGCTCAAGAAGGTGCGGGCGGCCGGCGCCGTTTTCGTCGGACCGTGGACACCGGAGAGCGTGGGCGACTTTGCCGCCGGCCCCAGTCACGTCCTGCCGACCGGCGGCACCGCGGCCATGTTTTCCGGGCTGTCGGTGGATGATTTCCGGAAGCGGATGAGCGTGATGTTGTTCACCAGCGCCGATTTGAAGGAAACCCTGCCGGTCATCGAGGCGTTCGGCCGGGTGGAAGGGCTGGATGCCCACGCCCGCTCGGCGTCGATCCGGTTCGACCGGCGGTGAGCCGGGCCGGGGTTAGGCGTTCCCGGGAAAGGCGGTCACTATCACGGGCGTCGCAAGCGACGCCCGTGGATCGAATCGCGGGGTTGGTTTTTTTAACTCGAAAAGAGAAAAGTGGTCATGCCGCGCGCAGTCGAGGCATCTCCGGCTGCTATCCGGCGAATCTTTGTAGCTCCCTGCTCCAGCAGGGAGCAGGATCAGGTAACACGGGTTGGCTGTTTCGCAGGGCGCGCCGTGTGCAACAGGCCGAGCTGGGGCTCGGCGTTCCCGGGAAAGGCGCCCGCGCGCCACGAAGCTCGAACGCAGGGGATCATGAACGAATTTATCAAGAAATCCGTGCAGTCCTTGTCCGCCTATGTACCCGGCGAGCAACCCTTCGGTGCGGAGGTCATCAAGCTGAACACGAACGAGAATCCGTATCCGCCGTCTCCGTGCGTGGCGGAGGTGTTGGCCCGCGCCGCGACGGAATCGCTTCGGTTGTATCCGGATCCCACCAGCCGCGGCGTGCGCGAGGTCGTTGCGCAATTGCACCGGTGTGAACCGGAACAGGTGATCGTTGGCAACGGTTCGGACGAGATCCTGGCTTTGTGTATCCGGGCGTTCGTCGAGCGGGGCGGGGGATCGGTCGGGTATTTCGATCCTTCGTATTCGCTGTACCCGGTGTTGTGTGCGATCGAGGAGGTCGAAACCCGGCCGGTGGAGCTCGGCCCGGATTTCGAGTGGGCCATGCCGGACTCGTATGCCGCATCGCTGTTCTTCATCACCTCGCCCAACGCGCCGACCGGCATCCAGTACCCGAAACCGGTAATCGAGAAATTCTGCAAGACGTTTCCGGGCGTGGTGGTGATGGACGAGGCCTACGTGGATTTCGCGCGGGAAGACGCCATAGACCTCGCGACGACTTTGGACCGTGTGCTTGTAACGCGCACGTTGTCGAAGTCGTATTCACTGGCCGGAATCCGGTTGGGCTACGCCGTGGGTCCGCGTCCGTTGATTGAGGCGTTGAACAAGATCAAGGACATCTACAACGTGGACCGGCTGGCGCAGGAGATCGCCCGCGCCGCGTTGTCCGACCCGGAATACATGCGCGGGATATCCGATCGGATCAAGGCCACACGCGAGCACACGGCGAACGCATTGCGCAAGCGGGGATTCACGGTATTTCCGTCGGAAGCGAATTTCCTCTGGGTAAAACCGCCGGGCATCGGGGCGCAAGAGCTGTTTGAAACGTTGCGCTCGGGAGGAATTATCGTGCGGCACTTTCCCGGTCTGCGCACCGGCGATTACCTGCGCATCAGCATTGGATCCGATGTCGAAATGGATCGGCTTCTTCAGGCTATTGATCAAATCGGCATGCATCATCTTTGATGAATCGGAGAGGTTTTTTTAATGTGGGCAAGCCCGACCCCGCCTTCGCAAGTATTGAAGGCGGCATTGTCTTCGACATTCCCTGTTTTTTAAAAAATGGTGGAGGGAGGAGATCATCATGCAGACACGCACCTTGGGATATACCGGAGAGCCGCTGACAGCTATCGGCCTGGGGACCTGGGCGCACGGGGGCGGTCACTGGGCATTCGGCTGGGGCGCGCAGGACGACCGTGAATCGAGTCACGCCGTCCAGGCCGCGCTGGATTCGGGTATCAACTGGATCGATACGGCGGCCGTGTACGGATTGGGGCACGCCGAGGAGGTGCTGGGCCGCCTCTTGAAAGCCATGCCGGAGCGACCATTCGTGGCCACCAAGTGCGGCATCCGTTGGGATGAACAAAGCCGTAAGACGTATTTTTCACTCAAGGCCGACAGCGTACGGGCGGAATGCGAAGCGAGCCTGAAACGACTCGGCGTGGAAACAATCGACCTCTACCAGATTCACTGGCCACGGCCCGATGAGGAAATCGAGGAGGGGTGGAGCGCCATTGCGGAACTGATCCGGGAAGGCAAGGTGCGTTACGGCGGGGTCTCCAATTTCTCCGTCGAACAGATGGAGCGCGCACGAAAGATTCATCCGGTTGCCTCGCTGCAACCGCCCTACAGCATGCTGGAACGGGACGTGGAGAAGGAACAGCTCGCCTATTGCGCGGAACACGATATCGGGGTGATCGCGTACAGCCCGTTGCAGAAGGGATTGCTGACGGGGAAAATCGATCGTGCCTACGTGGACGCCATGGACGAAACGGATCATCGCAAGACACGCGATTCCATGTTCCGGGAACCGGAGTTTTCGCGGATCCTGGGTAAAGTCAAAAGGCTCAAACCGATTGCCGAACGGCTCGGCATCACGCTAGCGCAGTTGGCCGTGGCGTGGGTTCTGCGCCGTCCGGAGGTCACCGCCGCCATTGTCGGCGCGCGTCGTCCCGACCAGATCCGGGGTATCGCCCCCGCGGCGGAAATCGCCGTTCCCGACAAGGATCTTGCTGAAATCGAAGTGTTGCTGGAGGATTCCTGAGGAACACCCAACATCCATCGGATTTCCTTGGATATTGGATATTCCTTGTTGGCTGTTGGATGTTGAATTTCGTTACCGCACATCCCGGGCCTCGCGCGCAAGCGCGCTCCCTGCGTTCCACAGGGCCTGCCTGAATCCCGCTTTGGGATTGAGTCCGGGCCGAACGTAGCGTATACATAACAGACCATATAACCGTACAGACAACCCGAACCCTATCCGGAGAGGCATGATGAATGACCAGCCCCAACCCGAATCAACGCCCCCGAAATCCGATTTTCTGTCCCGCAACACTTTGTTGCTCCTGTTGGTAATCTGCCTGGCGGCTGTCGGTGTGGTGGCGTACCTGGCGTTGCGCCCCGGCGACACGCATCAGGAAAGAATCATCGAGTTGATTGAAGCCCCCGCTCCACGGGAAGTTGATGTGAACATATGGCAGGTGATCGATGCCGTGGACGACCCGGATGTTCAAGCCCGGGAGGGATACCGGTACAAGGTGTTGATTGAGGACGAGGCGCGGGAAGGCGCGTCGGGCATCGCCCGGATCGGGGGCCTGGTGACCTTTGTGCCGGACACGCAACGGGGCGATGTGGTGATTGCCGAGGTGAGCCGTCTGAGGCGCTCCACGGCCGATGCCGTATTGATTGAGCGGCTGGAAAGCGGCGTACCGGTTCCGGATCGTCGTCCCCGGCGGCCCGATCGTCCTGAACGAACGCGGGAACCATCGGTAACCGAATTGGGCCGGGTCTATCGCGGGACCGTGACGGATATGGGGCGTGACGGCGACGGCATCGTGCGGGTAGAGGGCAAGGTGGTATTTGTGGAGGGCGCCGAACTGGGCGAGCACGTGGAATTCGTCATTGTCGACGATCTTGAACGCTTCGCCCGTGCGGAGGTGGTATCGAAATCGGACGAGCCTTTCGACGCGCCTGTTGCGCCGGAAGAGGCGCCGCGGCCCGTGCGCGAAACACCGGTTACGATCGGCGAGGAGCACGAGGTGACGGTCACGGAGCCGGATCGCCGGAATCCGGAAGTGGACGGCGTGGCGCGTATCGACGGGTTTGTCGTTTTTGTGCCGGATACACAGCCCGGTGATCGTGTGCGGATCCGGGTCATCGATACGCGTGCGCGTTCGGCCAACGCCGAGGTGTTGGAACGGTTGGAGCAGGACTGACAACAGGTTTCACAGTCGGAAGACAGGATACTCATGGCGCGTGTACTGACCGATGAATCCACCCTGACGCTCAAGCAAAAAGCGTTGCTCAAGGAGACGGACACCTTGAGCCGCCTTGTTCGTATTGAAGCCGTTTTGGCGGTATTCCTGTTGGTTTCCGGCGTCGTGCTGTATTTCTGGAGGGGGCAGGCCGGCGTCTTCTGGCTGGGCGCGGCCGCTACTATTTTCTTCGCGGGGCATTTCATGAAGATCCGCCAGAACCGCCTGGAGGAAAAACGGGTTCAAGCCGGGTTGCGCGGGGAGACACAGGTGACCCGGGCCCTCGCGGAAAAACTGGATAATACCCATTATGTATTGAACGACATCACGGTGAGGATGGGGCGCCAGTCGGCCCAGATCGATCACCTGGTGGTTTCGCCCCGGGGGCTGTGTGTGATCGAAACCAAGAACTGGCGCGGGCATCTCGAGGGCGGCGAGCAGGATGACCGGTGGACCCAGACCCGGAAACCGGGCGATCACCCCGTTCGTGTATCCAATCCGTTGCGTCAGGTGCGGCGGCATATCGAGTTCCTGTCCGGGGCGTTGCGGCGTGGAGGGCTCGACTGGCCGGATCTGTACGGGATATTGGTGTTTACCTCTCCGTATACCACGTTCACCGTGAACACGGATGCGATCCCGGTGATGAAGCCTCACGACGCCGTCGCGTATATCGCGAACAAGGAGACGGAACGGACCTACAGCGAAGAGGAGATATCGAAGGCATTGAACCTGTTCGTGGGGGAGGGATGAACCCGCTCCATCCATACCGCCGTCTCCACCTGGCGGTTCTTTGGTTGAACACAGCCGGATTGTTGGGGTATCTTCTGTGGTTGATATTCGGTCAACAACGCATTTTTTACACGCAGGAAGGTGTGTTGTATCTTCTGCCTTGCCTGCCTTTTTTCTTTGTGTTCTTTGTCCTCTTGCGGAGTGGAAAATCCGGGTTGGACGAGGATCAGGGAAAGGATAAATGAGATGGAGAGAGGATCCAAGGCGCTGGCGTATATCCTGGCGGGCGCCATGCTGCTCGGACTGCTGATCGTGGTGTTTCATCCCGATTATCGCAAGACGGCGCAGGCCATGATGCGGGGCGAGGTTGAGCAAGCCCCGCTCTGGCAATCAAATATCGATTATTATCCCGAGGTTACCTACGAAGGCGGGATGGACCATGATTTCCCAGAATAAGCTTATCGGTTTCTGTTACCTGTATATTGCCGGCTTGGTCCTGGCGATGCTGTTCCCCGTCGACCCGTCCTGGCTGATTGGATTGAGGGCGGTTACCGGGGTTGCCATGGCCGTAGCGGCCATCCTGTTGATGCGCGGTTGGTGGTCCGGCGACCGGGTTGCGGAGCGCGCCGGGTTTTCCGGCCTGAACCTCTGGCTGGCCGGGGCCTTGTGTCTTTCCGCGGTATTTCTGGGATACACCCGGTATATCAGTTCCGATACCGTGCCCGATATGCGGCTCGGGGAGATCCGGATCGATGGAGGGACGCGCGTGTTCCATCAACACACGCCCTTGCCGGACATCAGCCGGTTGCGTTTGACCACGAATACCGAACTGGACCGCGACATCCGGCTCCGTATTCGGGGCGAACTCGACGCGCGCGTTCCGGTCCGTAACGAACAGGATGTGTGCCGGCTGGATACCGAAGGCCGCTGGATGTTTCGCGTGGTCCGTATGCCGTTGACCAGCGAGGTGATTACCCTGAAGGCGGACGATCCCGTTGGAACCGATTATGTGATGGAACAGCCTTTTTCCCGGATCACGGGCATCGAATGGCTGGACGGCCCGGAACAGGGCGTTATCACGGTACACCGCATTTCGAATCATATCGGAACGTTTGTGCGTCCCCGCCGGGCGCAGTCGCCGGTTACCGTGCTGGGCCGGATCACCGGCGATCCACGCGTGTACGACTTCAAGACCGTGTTGCCGGTTACGCCGCAGTTCATCCAGTTTCCAGCCGGGGGACCGTTCTATCGGGTTGAGGGCGGCGACATCCAGGTCACCATTCACCCCGGCATGGACGGCTACGACGCATTGGCCCGTACGGAGGCGTATGGCGCGGACGTGCAGATCCGGGGCGAACTCACGGTGGCGCGTGCCGAGGCCAATCCGGGCGGCTTCAATGCGCGGCGGTTCATGCAGAACTACAATATCTACGGACTCATGAGTCCTTTCCAGCCGCGCGGCCAACCGCCGCCTGTTCATATCGTGGCGCCCGAAGACGGCGAAGTGCGGACCGGCAACCCGCTCGTCGGTTTTTCGCTCGGATTGCGCGACCGGGTATTGCGTCTGTTCAAGGCCACCATGCCCTATCCGCAATCGGCCTTCCTGGGCGGGGTTACCCTTGGTTTGCGGTACGGCTTGCAGGGCGCGCCCTACATGGCGTCGGACCCGTGGGAGGGCCGGGAGGAACCCGCCTGGGCGCGCCGGGTCGGACTGGGGAAAAGCGAAGCGCAGATTGTCGACGATTTCCGGTCTTCGGGCGTGAACCATGTTCTGGCGGTTTCGGGCCTGCACGTCACCATTCTAACGGTCATGTTCATGGCCATTTTCACCATGGCGCGTTTTCCGCGCCAGGTGTATGTGCCGGGCGTGATTTTTGCGCTGGTCGTGTTTGCCATCATTACCGGTGCGCGTCCGTCCACCTTGCGTGCGGTGATTATGAACAGCCTGTTTCTGCTGACGTGGGCCTACATGGACCGGGGCCTGCGGTCATCGGTGTTGATCGGCGTGCCGGTGGCGGCGTTTCTGATCCTGTTGCACAATCCTCTTGTGGTGGTGGATCCTTCGTTCACGCTATCGTTCGGCGCGATCCTTTCGCTGGCCCTGATCACCGTGCCGGTACATGAACAGTTGTGCCGCCTGCGCGGAAACCGCTTTGCCGCGGTCATTCTGATCGTGATCGCGACGACCCTCATCGGCATTCGTCATTGGGCCCTGCTCATGACGCCGTTGTTTCTGTTGCCATGGGCGCTGTTGTGCCTGGTGGCGTTTCATGCGGCGGGCCGGCTGGAGGCCCGGGGGCTGGGGATCAGCCGCGGGTTCTCGTTTGCGAACATGCCCGAATCCGTGAACACGTTTGTCGCTGCGCAGTTTGCCATCCAGGTCGGCATGATGCTTCCGCTGTCGGCCTATTATTTCAACCGGTGGCCGTTTGCCGGGGCGTACGCGAACCTGCTGGCCATCCCGTTGATCGGCGTGGTATTGCAGCTTGCCGCCATTGCGGGCCTGTTGGGATTATTGCCCTTCATCGGCCCCTTCATCGCGCTGGTAATCAATGCGGCCAACTGGATCTTCACCTCGATCTTTCTCTGGCTGGCGCATGTCAGTACGCTGGTCTTTCCGTATCCGTTTGTGCGGCGTCCCCGCGTGACGGAGATCGTGGTGTACTACCTGTTCATCGGCGCCTTTGTGTGGCACCGGCCCTTGTGGCGTCGTGTGTGCGATGCGTGCGCGAAATTCGGGTGGCGGAACCGCGCGGCCCCCGTGCTGGTGTTGGGCGCGCTGGCGCTGGTCGTCAGCACGCCGGTTTGGGTGGCGCGGGCGCTCGATACGCGACCGCCCGGCTTGCACGTCACCGTGTTGTCGGTGGGATACGGGAGCGCCATCCTGGTCGAGTCGCCCGGCGGCCAACGCATTCTCATTGATACGGGATTCGTCGAGCACGAGCGCGGCCGGCGGAACGAGGCCGTGCGCACGATTCTGCCGTTCCTCTCGCATACACGTCAGCGGCATCTTGACGGTTTGATCCTGACGTCGCCCCTGCCCGAACGCGCGGCGGGCGCCGCCTACGTCTTGGAGCACGCGCGCGCTCCCCGCGTATATGTTCCCCCGATGCTGGCGGATCTGTCTTCGGATATGACCTTTGAGGAATTCACCGCGCGCCTGGCGGAGCCCCGGCAACTTGCGGCCTATGAGCCGGAACGGCTCGAAACCATGTACAACGAGCTGGTTCGGCATCATGAATGGCCCCTGCGTTCGTCGTTGTCAAAGGCGCTGGAACGGCGGGACGACAGTCCGGTCAACCGGTGGGCGGGCTGGGCCACGCACGTGCGCGCCGTACAGTCGGGCGCCGTATTGTTTGAAGAAGAACACGAGGGTAAACCGTTCCGGATCGAAGTGCTCGGACCCCCGGCGGAAATTCCGCAGGCGTTTCCCATCGAAAACGGGTCGTTGGTGTTGCGTGTGGTGTACGGCGATTTTGCCCTGCTGGTTCCCGGACCGCTGGCGTACGAAGGGCAGCGGTTGTTGGCGGAACAATGGGATGCCGAAGCCTTGCGCGCGAATATCCTGGTGGTGCCGCATCAGGGAGCGGCATGGCCGGGCCGGGAAGAGCGTCCGCCGCGGTTTCGTGTAATCCGGGCCTTGGAAGAGTACACGGAACCTTTGCTTGACCGGGTGCAGCCGGAGCGCGTCATCTTCGAGTTCGGCAACCCGCGCCCCGTGCTGGGCGATGCCGGGCGCACGGCGGTCAATCTATACGAAATTACATGGCGTTATTACGCGGACCGGCTGGGCGAGGAAGCCTGCCTGAGTACGGACCGCGATCTCGCCGTGCTGATTCATTCCGACGGCGTATCCTTCACGCTGGAGACCCAGGCGGAGCGCAATCGCGCGCGCGGCGGAGAGGAAGATGCGGTTTCCGATCTGGCCATCGGACTGTAATAAAGCGTGCCGGTACACACCGGCCCGGTTACGGTTGTTCGGCCCGGATAATCCAATACGGCGCGTGTTCCTGCCGCCGGCACTCGACGTGGCCAAATCCGGACTGTTCAAGCAGGTGAATCAGTTCCATGTCCGAGAACACGCGACCGCGCGGGCTCGTCAGGCGCATGTTCAGGGAGAAGAGATTGGAAAACAGTGGACCGGTTCGGTCCCGGTTCAACATCATATCGACCACATAGAACGTCCCGCCCGGTTTCAGCGTTTTGCGGATTGATCCAAACACAGCGCCCGCGGTCGCGTGATCCTCCTGGTGGATGGCGCCGATGAGCAAAGCCGTATCGAATCCGGTGGGCAGGGCATCCTTCCGGTAGTCCGCCGGATGGAACGTGATTCGTGATGCGGCAGGGCTTTCCTTCGTGAGTTCGCGCGCGGTCTCCAACACGGGCGGAAGATCGGATTGGGTGACCTGGATTCGGGTATACTTTTCGGCGAGCAGGCGGCTGAAGGTGCCGGGCCCGGACGCCACGTCCAGCACGGTATCCGCGCCGGTAAGATCCAGGTGCGGCAGAATCGCGGGCGCCATGGCGACCGCGCGACTGTGCATACCGAGTACGAAGCGGCGTGTGCGTTCCGGGTCGTCGCCAAGATGCGCGCCGGGAGGCACAACGGGACGCCCCGTCTGAACACATTCGGCGAGCCGGCCCCAAAGCGGGTAGAGATCGATGTTAAAACGAAGCGCGTCCAGAACACAGGACGGGCTGGATCGGCTTAACAAGTTCCGGGCATCCGGGTTCAATCGGTATGAATCACCGGATTTGATCAGAAGCTCCAAGGCGGTGAGCGCATCCAGCAGATCGGCGGCGTATTCGGAAGAAACACCCAGGCGATCCGCGAGTTCCCCGGAACGTGACCCGGTTTCTGTGATGGCCTCGAAAAGGTCAAGTTGCACGGCAGCCGAAAGAACGGCCGATTTCCAGTAGCCGGTGGCCAGATCCATCAGCCGGCCCATATGCCACGGATTGCCTGTCGATTTCGGGTTGTGAGTCATAGAGAAACGCAGGGTATACAAAGGGCAGGAAGGTCGCAAGATGAGATTGGGAAACAGAAGCAGGAATCCCACGGCCAATCCCTTTTAAATAGGCGAAAAGAGCCGAAATAGGGGAAGGGGCCGAATCTGGTGAAACGCTTGAATTAGGCCTCCGAATACTTGACATCCTTCAGGCATGCGGGTATAAATTATGTACGGATGGTGTGTATATATCAGGAGTAAAGGGCGAGTAGAAAGTAAACGTTTTTCTCTTTACAGATTAAGGGATTGTCGTTTAAATTGTGCCATCAATAAATTGGAGCCATAGCATCATGAAGAAATCAATCGTTCTTGTCTCTGCGTTCATCCTCGTTCTGGGCGTGGCCATTTCGCATGCGGAGGTACGCAGTAAGAATGCGGTCGGGTATGTAAAAGTAGAGATACCCGGTGAACGCCTGGAACTGGTATCCACCCCGTTCGTAAATCTTGATCAGAGCGCTCAGACTCTGGACGATATTTTCGGGACGGATTTACCCGACAACACCGTGGTCTTTGTGTTTCAGCAAGGTCCCGGCTACACTCCTTATACCTATTATGACGGTGACGGTTGGTTGGATGATGATTTCCTTCCTGCCGGTGATACGGTTCTAGAGCGGGGCGATGCCTTCTGGGTCGATTTACCTGCAGGGTCAACCAATCAAACCATTTTTGTGATGGGCGAAGTGCCGGGAGACGACCTTGCCCCCACGAACACGGTTGTTGTTCCTGAAGGGCTTCGATTGTTCAGTTTTGCCTATCCTGCCGAATTGAGTATCAACGATGTGCGTTCCGGCGTGAACCCGTTGGACCTTGATGAAATTCATGTATGGGATGCGGAAGGGAGAAGGTATCATACGTTTACCTTTTATGATGAAGACGGTTGGTTGGACGATGATTTCCTGCCCGTCGATATTATCTTGCAACCGGGTCGCGGTTATTGGTATGAATCCGGGAGTGCCACCGTTTGGGAACAAGTAAAACCGTACGATTGGCCATAATTATTTCATCAGAAATACGTCAATACGGCTAATTCAAGAGGGAGTATGATAATGACTAAGAAGATGTCTGTAGTTCTAGCGGCGATATGTGTTCTGGGAATGGCGGCAACGGGCGCGTACGCACAAACCGTCACGTCATTTCGTTGGACATCGGATGCAAATAACTTTCAGGATTCCGAGGGAGTCAATATCCCTTCAGGTGCGACCATCCTGACATACCTGACGCCGGATCAGACCATCAACTTTGATCCCTTGGATTTTCTGCAGGAGAGCTACGGGAACGATTTCTTTTATCGGGCCATGGGATCCGGTTTGGGTGGGCGATATACGACAAGTTTTATGACTGAGGAGCAGCCGGATGATTTTGCGGTCGGTCTCTACGCGTATTTCATTGCGCTGGACATGCCGCTTACGGATTTTGAGGCACTGGCAGAAATTGGTGATGTGCCGGTGGGAACATATTATGCCGTATCGGGGATATCTCCGCAAATTATAGATCTTGATACTCCTCAGCCGGGCACAGCCCAAACGTTCAATATGGGATATATCCAAACCACGGCGATGATTATTCCGGAACCGGGAACGATTCTGATGTTCGCGCTGGGTGTCGTGATGCTGGGTGTAAGACGGTTCATCCGGTACCGCAAGCAGTGACCGGAAACACATTCTAAAAAGTAAGGGCATCTTTCGGGATGCCCTTTCTTTTTGATCTTGGCGAGGGTTGCGTGTACTCTGTCCGGAAGACAGGTGCGGGTTCCATCTGTTGTGCTTTCCCCGGTTCGATTCACATGGAGTGAAAGGCCGGTTGGTTACAGGGTTAAAGCTTTGTATTAAGAACGGGAGAAGAGATGCAGCGGGAAGCAGATCGGTCGTGGATGCGCTCATCATGGACGGGGCCGGCCTTGGCGTTGGCGGCGTTGAGCGTGTATGTGTGGACGATGGCGCGTGGGGCGTTTCCGGGGGCGTCCGCGGCGATGTTGGTATGGCATGCGGATATCGATCCGATGTATTTCAAGACGGCTCCCGTGTGGGGGTTCATTATCCGCTTGCTCGATCGTGTTCCCTGGGTGCCGCTTCCGTATCTGGCGAACGCGTTCAGTGCGGTATGCGGGGCGCTTTCCGTGTGGTTGATGTACGAGTTGGTGTCGCGTATTCCCCATGATCGTACGGCGGAGGAGAACCATGCGCATTTCAACGCGGCGTGGGTCCAGGGGTTGTCCGGTATGACGGCTGCGTTGTTTCTGGCGTTCAGCGCCCCGTTCTGGATGGTCTCCAACCGGGCACATCCGTTATCGCTGAGTATCCTCATGCTTCTTCTGGCGACGTTTCTCTTCCTTCGTTTCTGGGGCGAGGGGCGGGCGCGTCATTTATATCCGTTCGTCATTCTCTATGGAATCGGAACGGTCGAATTTACCACCTTTATTATGGTGGGGCCCATCTTTGCGTTCGCGTTGTTTGTGGCCATGTGGCGGTGGCGCTGGTTGGGTTTTGGGCCGGTGACCCGGGTTGTGCTTTGTTATCTGGCGGGCCTGCTGCTGTATGTGTATGCGGCATGGCGATTCTGGAACAGCCCCGCGGCCGATTGGGCGGGGATGGAACATTTCTTTGGAACCGTATGGATGATCTGGCGTGACCAGTACCAGGAAATCAGGCGAAACATGTCGCAACTGGGATGGTTGTGGATTTTTATGATCGCCGTGTTGCCGTGGTTGATTGTGATGGCGCCCAAGAAAGGCATTCATGAACGGGTGGCCCGGATTGGGTCGTACGCATTGCATGTACTGCTTGCCGCGCTTGCGATTCTTCTTCTGTACAATTTCCGTTTGGCTCCCCACCGCCTGCTGGGGCCGGACCGGATGCTGGTCACGCCCTATGTGCTGATGGCTTCATGGGCGGGTTATGTGGCGGGATATTGGTTTGTCGTTCTGTTTCGGCGCAGACGGGAGTTCCATGCACACAACACCTTACAGAAGCGCATGCAGGGAGTGCGACGGCTGTTGCGCGGTGTCTATCCGGCGGCGGTCGGGGCGATAATGGTGGCCGTCATCCCCGTAAGCCTTCCCGATGCCGATGGACGAGCCGAAAAGGGGGTCAACCGGCTTGCGCATGAGTTGTTGGACCGGATGGAAGGGCGTACCTGGCTGATTTCCGACGGAGTTTTGGATGCGAATGTTCAACTGATTGCGCACGAACGGGGCATCCGTCTGAATATATTGAACCCCCGGATGGGAAGAGACGCGTATTATTTACGGTACGTGGCTTCTTTCTTTGAAGAACCCCGCCTGAAGAACCTGGCGAATATCGGTTTATTGCCGGCGATCAACGAATGGTTTTCCATGCATCCGGAAATCGAGCAGGACCTGATGATCCTGTCCGCGCCCGACCTTTGGTTTTCGCATGAATATTATCCGGTACCCCAGGTCATGGTGTTCAGGGGGCATAGAGATTCCGGCGCAATTGATCCGGAACAGATATACGCGGAGCATGTGGAATTCTGGAGCGCGTTGTGGCGCGACGCCGCGCTCGAGACGGATAACGTCTATATGAAACCCTATATGCGTTACGGCCGGCGGCATCTGGGCAAGGTAGCGAACAATCTTGGTGTCATGTTGGATGAATTAGGGCGCGGGGATTTGGCATATGACGCGTATCAATGGTCGCGCCGGCTGGACGACTACAATGTCAGCGCATTGTTGAACTTGATTTCGCTGGCCCGCCGGGAGGACGATCTCGAGGCCGCCGGCTACGAAGCGGAATTTGAGGAGCTTTCGGCGAGCCGGGAGTTCGGGCTGAATGTATGGAATTTATCGCATCATTTTGGATATGTCCGCGTTCCCGAAATGCATGTCGGGCGGGGATATGCCTGGGCCGCGACGGGGCGTCCGCATATTGCCGCGGGCGAACTGGAGCGGGCCGTGGCCTTGGGAGAGGAAGGCGACCGGATGGACCTTCTGCTGGCGGCGTTGTATGTGGCCCAAAAGCGTCCGGAAGAGGGAGAGCAGGCCTTGTTGCGCATTCTTGAGCGCAATCCGCATAATTGGCAGGCCATGCTGGGCCTGGCTCAAATCACCATGGCGCGGGGCGATTACGATTCAGCCAGGGCTTATCTGGGCCGGCTGGCCGGGATGGACGCACCGCCGATCGAGATCGATGTGGAGACGGCGTTGCTCGATGCCTTGACGGGGCATGTTGACGAAGCGCGTGCGCGGTTGCGGCAGGTGGTCCGGACGGAGCCGGAACATCACCGCGCCTGGGCGACGCTCGGTATGCTGGCGCTTGAAGAGGATGATTTGGATGAGTTCGAGAATGCGGTGAACCGTCTGACGCGCATGGGTTCCGTGGAGCCCCGGATTCATTATGTGCTGGCGCAGATGTATGCGGCATCGGATCGGCATGACGCCGCTGAGGCGCAACTGGAAAACCTGTTGAAACAACAACCCGATCATATCCCTGCTCTCGAATGGCTGCTTCGTTATGACCGGATGCATGCGCGAAAGGATCGGGCGCGGGAACGGGCGGAAAAATTGCTTCGACTGGATTCCGGTAACTTCCTCGCGAATTACATCATCGGTATGATTCAGTACGATGCGGGGCATTATTTGCTGGCGGAATCCTCATTTCGGGCCAGTTTGCGGCGGGAGCGGAATTTTGCGGTGCTGACCGATCTGGCATGGCTTTTGCAGCGGCGCGGTCTGTACGAGGAAGCCCTGTTGCTGGCCCGGGAGGCGGTGGAGATGGAACCGCAACAGAGCAGTGCCTGGCATACGCTTGGACTTGTGCTGCTACGAATGGACCGGTTGGAAGAGGCGGCGGAGGCCCTGGATCAGGCGCTCAGCCTGCAGCCCGGTAATGTCTATGCGAAATATTACACTGCGCTCATTTATGAAAAAGAGGGCATGATCCATGAAGCCATCGACTTGTTGGACGATGTCCTTTTACGGGGTGATCCCATGTTGCCGGAAGTGCAGGAGGACGCCCGGACTTCCCTGATTCGTATGCGCCGGGCGGTTACCGGAAGTGTCCGTCACAATACGGGCGGTTAGAGAGAGGCCTGTAGATCGCGGGGCGGCTGAATATTTTCTGGAACATACCCTTTGATCTGGCGGAGGTGGGACTCGAACCCACGACACGCGGATTATGATTCCGCTGCTCTGACCAACTGAGCTACTCCGCCATGGACAGGGAATACCGTACGCTAGGCGACCCCGCCCGGTTTGTCAATGCCGGGGGCCTGTTGTAGGGGCCGCGCTTGCGCGGCCCGGATGGCCCCCATGCGTGGTGTTGGATTTTTCCAGGCGTCGCGATCGACGCCCGTTTGTGGTATGAGGGGTTTCATTCCGTTCAAATTCAACAGGGGGTGTATGCGGTGAAGACATCAAAATTCCAACCGGAACGGAAAACCGATCAGCTTCGCAAAGGACGATTCTCTATTCCGGAAGCCAGGTATTTCCTCACCTGCTGCTGTAAGCGTCCGGCTCGAAAGCTCGTGTGTGATCCCGTTGCCGGGTCATTGATGCTTTCATGGTTCCGAATGCAGTTGGATGGCGATATGAACATCATGGTCTCAACTGTAATGCCCGATCATATTCACCTGCTGTTTCGCCTTAAAGGTCGATTGCAAATTGGGCAAGTGATAGGGAAAATGAAAGCGATAACAAAGCCGATACTAGAAGGAGCCGGCCTGACATGGCAGCGTGATTTTCATGAACATCGTTTAAGACCGGATGAATTGGCCAATCCTTATGCCTTCTATATCTACATGAATCCATATCGCGAGAAATTGCTTTCTCGTGAGGAAGTATGGCCTTATTGGTATCAAAATCCCAATGAGGATTTCGATTTCCTTGGGATGTTGGAGAGCCAATTATATCCTCCGAAGGAGTGGATCACGTGCGATGTCGAGAAATTCGGTCTCCGGCGAGAGGCTATCGGTGAATAAGTTGGGGACAGGGTCCTCGGTGGATTTCAGTGGGCTTCGCAAGCGAAGCCCCTACATGCCGGCGTGAGCTGCCCGTCGTAGGGGCCGCGCTTGCGCGGCCCGGATGGGTTCCATGCGTTTTAGTGGTTCAAAGTGGCATCGCATCCGTCTTTGTCCCGTCCCGCAGTCACGGAACGGGTTCCGCCGTGACAAGAGCGAAGCCCCTACATGCCGGCGTGAGCTGCCTGTTGTAGGGGCCGCGCTTGCGCGGCCCGGACGGCTACATATTCGCGCGGGTGACCTGTCGCGTTCATTGACTTTATCAGCGAACTGCTCTACATAGTGATCATCTATTCGTGATACGATCCGACTCTCAAAAGGACCAAGTATGCTGACCGTATTGCGCATCAAGAACCTTGCGCTGGTGGACCATCTACAGGTGGAATTTCGCCCCGGTCTAAACATGATCACCGGGGAAACGGGCGCGGGGAAGTCGATTCTGATCGGCGCGCTGGGGCTTCTCCTGGGCGAGCGGGCGGACAAGTCGTTAATTCGGACGGGCGAAGACGCCTGTGGTGCGGAGGCGGTGTTCGAGCTGCCGGATTCGGCGGAAATCGATCTGATACTCGAGGAATGCGGATTGTCTTCGTGTGAAAACGGTCAATTGATCATCCGGCGGATCGTCCGGACTTCGGGTTCGGGATCGATCCTGGTCAACGACAGTCCGGTGACGCTTCAGGTGCTCAAACGCCTGGGGGATCGACTCGTGGACATGCACGGACCGCATGATCATCAATCACTTCTGCATCAGGACGCCCAACTCGATATTCTCGATTCGTTCGGACACCTATGGAAAGAGCGGGAACGTTATGAAAAGCAGTACCGCGAACGGGCGGAGCGGATCGCCAGACGCACGGAGCTTATGGCGGACGACGAGGATTTGGAAGCCCGGGCGGACGTGCTGAAACATCGCGTGAAGGAGCTTGAACAAGCCGCGTTGTCCGAGGAAGAGGAGAAGCAGGTGGAACGGGATCACGCCTTGTTGGGTCATGCACAGCGCATACTGGAACTCTCCGGCGATGCGGTCCGTGTACTGTCGGAAAACGATGAGTCGGCGTTCAACGCGATGGCTTCCGCGCAACGCGCGTTGGATGAACTATCGCGTCTTCATCCCGAAGCGGAGACGTGGAGGGAGGACCTGCGCGTCATGGCCGCCCGCGTCCAGGAGCTGGCGGTGGAGATCAGCCGAATGGCCGCTCAATTGGACGCCGATCCGGCGCGAATGGAATGGATGGATCAGCGCATGACCGAGTATCAACGGATGAAACGCAAATACGGCCCGACGGTACCGGACGTGCTGGCGGCGCTGGAAACCAACCGGAAAAAGCTGGAGGATCTCCAGTCCCGCGGCGAACGCCTGGAAGAGATGGACCGGGAGATCGAGCGGTTGGATGCGGCGCTCCGGAAGGAGGGCGGGCAATTGCATGAGAAGCGCGCGAAAGCGGCCGGGCAACTGGCGCGGGATATCACGGCTGAACTCAACGATCTGGGTTTTCCCGATGGCACGTTCTCGGTCTCGTTACAAGCGTCGGAGCCGCGCGCCGACGGGATGGATGAAATTGAATTTGGATTCGAACCGAATGTGGGCGAATCCATGCGGCCCCTTCGGCAGATCGCGTCCAGCGGGGAGATATCGCGGGTGATGCTGGCCACCAAGACCGTGCTGGCCAAACACGATCGGATTCCCATCCTGGTCTTTGACGAGATCGACGCGAATGTCGGCGGGGAGATCGCCGGATCGGTAGGACAGAAACTCGCCGCGGTGGCCGGGCATCACCAGGTGATCTGCATTACCCATTTGCCCCAGGTGGCCTCGATGGGCCATGCGCATTTCGCAGTGACCAAGTCGGTGCGTGAAGGTCGGACCTTTACCGGGGTGGCGCATCTCGACGAATCGCAACGTGTGGACGAATTGGCGCGTATGCTGGGCGGCAAGGATCCGACGGGGGTAACCGTGAAACATGCGCGCGAACTGCTGGCCAGGACGTTATGAGGAATCGGATGAAGAGAGATAACGTGTGTGGTTCCGGTTTTTATCCGGGGTTGATTCTCGTTCTGCTGTTGTCGGCCTGTGCGTTACGGGATCCGGAGATAGCCGTCGTGGTGCCCTCCGACCATGTAACCGTGGTGGTTCCGGCGCTTTCGGGACCGAATACGGAGGCCATGTTGGCTTTGCTGGCGGATATCGTACCGCAGGCGGAAAGGGCCCCGATGTCCGCCTTCGAAGAAGTGACCCGGCGGTGCCTTGAGGAGAACCGTGTGCTGCTGATTCCCGATGCGGCTCTATTTCCCGAGGAATTCCGGTCTGTTCTTGAGGGATATTACGAACAGGGCGGCTCGTTGATTCTTGTCGGCCGCGCACCGTTTAGTGAGCAGGTACGGCGCAAAGAGGGGGAATGGGTTACCGGGAGAGAGGATCATGACATACTGTTTGAGCAGGCCCGCGAGGTGCCCGGTCTTTCCACCGTGCAGTTGTGGCGTCATGAGAACAATGATGGAACGGTACGGGGGACGGTTCGTGTGGCGCGGGATCACCGTTTGCCCTGGCCGGGAATTGAAGTGGAAGTCGAGGCGCTGGATCTTTGGGATCGCATGTGGACTTTTGATCTTGAGCCCGAACGCGTGGATGCGGAGGAAAACACGCTGATCTTCATGGCGCGGGGTGATTCGAGAACGAGCTCGCTGGTCATGGAATGCGAGGATTGGAAGGGATCTGTTTGGCAACGGGTTTTTACGGTAGGGCCTCAGTGGACGCGATTTGTGTTCCATGAAACGGATTTCATCCGGGTGGACGGAGAGCCCGTGGATGGAGCGCGCTTGCGTCTTTCGGAGTTGCGCCATCTTTCGGTCGGGCTGCACAACGATGTAGCCCCACAATGGCCGGGGGATCATCGGTATGGTCTTTCGGATGTACGGATAGCCCGGGATCCGCGGTCGAGAGAGGAGGGCGCCGGATGGCCCGGCCTGGGATATGGATTGGGACCGACGGGGTCTTATGAAACCGAGGGAATTCGTATCCGGTCATGGTGCGGAACCGTAACAAACCGTGTGCGAGGCGCCCGGATACAAAGTCCGTTCCCCCGGTCGCCGGGGATTGGGGGCGAATCGGTGCCGGCGAAACGCCTGGTCCCGCTGTACGAACTGCTCGACGAGCAGGCCCGGCATCTGGGTTGGGCGGCCTCCCTGCATATTGAGCCCCGGGCATCGGGTCCGCTGCGCAAGGCGGGGTGGATCGGCATGGACTACAGCCGCGCCACGCGTAGCGCCATGGCGTCCATGGTTGCCGAGACGGTTCAGGCGCTTCAAGACGAACGCTTTCTCTATCAAGCCGGTTCCGGGAAGTACATCTTTCGGCCCGGGGAACGCTTTCAATTGACGACGCGTTTCACAACGGGGAAAAGCGACGAAGGGATATTGCGGGTGGCGGCGGAATTGCTGGACCGGCATGGGAATATCCTTCGGCGAACCGTGTCTTCTCCCATGCGGCCGGCTGATGCGCGAATGCAAGAGGAGCCCTTGTTTTTTACGTTGGGTGTTGCTCCGGCCCGGGGGGAGGAAGCCGAAGATTACTATTTTCGTCTTGTTCTGGAGGATGTGGGATATGCCGGCCGAATTTATGACGAAATCATCCAGCCCATCAAGGTGCTGAAGCCGGAGTCTGCGGCCATTTCCAGGGAGAGACCCCGCGTTGTGGGATCACGTGTATTGTGGGAGCGGATTCTGGTCTCGCTGCTGGGCGCTCGATACGAAGCGCCTGTTCCGGCCGGGGATACGGATGCTCAGTGGCTGGATCTTGAACACTTCCAGCCGTATATGATTCGGCGTGATCTGGCGCGGATGCGGGATACCGGGTTGAATGCGGTGTCGGTGGAGTATCGGCATAAGGATCAGGCGTCACAACTCAGGTACTTTATCGAAGAGGCCGATGCTCACGGACTGTGGGTTCTGGTGCGGTTTGCCGGGCCGGTGATCAATCAACCGGATATTCCGGGTATGCTTCGTATGATACAGGCCGCGGGTTTAGACGAAAAGCCAAACGTATTTTCACTTGATATCGGCTTGAAGTATGACCGGAACAAAGCCGGGACCGCCAAACGCCTGGATGAGGCGTGGGAGCGCTGGGTGCAAGAGCAATTCGGTTCCACGGAGCATGCCGAACGGGTCCTTGGACAACCCTTATGGAAACACGAAGGCCGTCTTACGGCCCCTCCCGTCTCTCTTGGCCGGCCGGGTACCTTCCACGCCCGGGACCATCGGAACGGTCCCGTTGAGCGGGCGGACTCGGACCGCGCCGCCCGCGTGGCCTACCGGCGTTTCATGGAGGATTATACAAGCCGGACATACGGGTATATGACGAGATCCCTGCGAAACGAAGGGGTCCAACCGCTTTTAACGGCGTGTGTATCGGTATTGAATGATGATCCGGCTACGGCGATTGATCCGGCGGCCGGCGCGGTTCATCTGGATATCCTGACGCTTTGCGTGGAAGGGTTGACGGGGGATCGATCCCGGTTCATGGAGGCCGGATTCCTGGCCGCGTATGCACGGGGGGTAAGTGACCGGAAGCCGGTGGTATGGAAACGATTCGGCTCTCCCCTGCCGCTTGAGCCGGCTCAAAACGATCTGGATTATCAGGCATCGGTACATGAACATATGCACGAGCTTGTGTTTAAAAGTCAGTCCCTTGGCGGGCTGAGTCGGGCGTATTCACCGCGGTTCGATGAATATCGGCCCACGGATTATGGTCTGGTGAATCCGGATGGAACATGGCGTCCGGTAGAGATGGCGTACCGCCGGGCCGCGAGCCGGATGCGAGACGAACGGGGTACGCCCCCGGCATGGGGGGGGCGGGAGATTGATCGCTCCGTGGGGAGGGGCGGTTTGCTTGATCTGTGGGATGTGTGGAAGGGTATATATCGGGAGGAAACCGCGGCCGGCCGTATGGAGGAAGTGCGCCCGTTGGGATTCAACAAGCCGGTTACCGATCTCGCATTGTATGCCGTCGGCAAACAACCCTATGCGGCCCCGGCCCCCATGGAACAGGTGAACGCGGAATGGGGCCGCGTGGAGATTGACGGGCAGTATGTTGACCGGACACCCGGAAAACCATTTCGTGTCCGTCCCCGGCAACGCATTCGCGCGGAATTGATCAATACAGGTCCAGCGCGCTGGATGGCGTCCCGTGATGAAACGGACCGGACCGTGTGGGTGCAAGTCAAGCATCCGGAACGCCGGCCTCACTTTATCCGGATTGACCAGGATCTTGCTTTCGGGCAGGCCATCACCATTTCCTGGACCGTTGCGGACGAGGGGGTTTTGCGCGTCAGGCCCTATTTACGGGGAGTGGGCTCATTTGGCGAACCCCTCGAATACGTGGCGGTCTCAGCGGTTGAAGCGGTGGAATAAGTCTTCGAAAAGACCGGCGAGTCTGCCCCGCTCGCACATCGGAATGAATAGTGCGGCTATTTGGCGCCCATCGGCCGCCGCCGTGTTTCTGCCGATATTTCTGCTTGCATTCATACGCGCGATTTTCATACCGTTTGCGCATATGGTTTGTGGAAGGCCCTCGGGCGCAAGCAAACTGGATGGTTGTTCCGTTCCAAGGGCTGAAGGCTGCCGGCCAGGTGACGGGTGGAAAATGCGGCCGAAGTTAAGGAGTACGTTCGTGAATATATATGTAGGAAACCTATCCTACCAGGCGTCGGATGATGATCTGCGTCAGGCCTTCGAGACGCATGGCCAGGTGTCTTCCGCTCAGGTGATCCGTGATAAATTCACCGGTCGTTCGCGGGGTTTCGGTTTCGTGGAAATGCCGAATAACGAAGAAGCCCAGAAAGCCATTGAGGCCTTGAACGATCAGGAAATTGCCGGCCGTTCCGTCCGGGTCAACGAAGCGCGTCCGCGCGAAGATCGCCCTCCGCGTTCCTGATCATAACCCAGCAATACGAAAACCGTCCGGGAACCTATCCCGGGCGGTTTTTATTTGCAGCATTCAGGCGGCCG
>SLKG01000148.1 GCA_007134735.1 Kiritimatiellia bacterium | reverse complement strand
TCCCTGCGGGAGCAGGAAGCTACGAAGAGTATCAAATCACCGGTTGTCTTCCTCCTGGAGGGTCCGCGCCCTCAATCTCCAATCACATACAGCGGTACCCGCATTTCCTCTTTCGACATTCCTCCGTGCGTACCGATCAGGCTTCCGGCGGGCATGCCCGTGGGTGGCGCGTCAAAAGCATAATTATCCCGGGCGATCAAAACATAATCCCCCACCCTCCCCTTCAAGCCCGGATGCGGATGTCCCGGACCAAAATATCCGCCCCGGATCAGGCGCGCTCCCGGAACCAGGACACCGATTTCGGTGAACGACCGCCCATAGGCCATGAATTCCCGGCGTAGCGAAGGACGAATGAAAAAGGACAACTGCCGAGAATCTCCGGCGGGCAATGTGGCCAATGTGTCGTACAACCCGGGAACCGCCGACAGGTCCACATACCGGTCCTCCGGGGTATCAACCAACCCGTGATCGGCCGTCACCAGTAAAACGGAATCCGTCCCGCGAAGTTCCGCCGCAATGGAAGCCAGCACTTCATCGATTTGATCAAAGTGCTTCACCGTGACCGAATCAAAACACCCATAGGCATGACACCGTGTGTCCAGCTCCGGCCAGTACACATAGGCCAGTCCATGGCATGATGACCGGGCGAACTGAAGCACGGCTTCTCGCATACCGGTCAACGTCTCGTAGCCGGTCTTACGCGTCCAGCGCGTTCCCGCGTTCGACAACGTGCTCTCTGTGATGTGACCGTATGACAATAACGCTCGTTCGCCGGTCGTGCTGTTCAGGTAGGATGGCATCTGAAGATATTCGTGCAGATTGAAATCCGGACCTTTCAAGGGCGCACCCAGCCGTGTTTCCTCGATCAGCACATTCCCCACCGTGCCCAGGTCGTGCAGGTTCAACCACCAACTCAAAACCCCGTGTTCGGTGGGCGATGCGCCGGTGGCATAGGTCGTCACCGCGGCCGCTGTCGTTGCCGGAAAGACACTGGAAATCACACGGTGACGGTGTCTCGCGAAGAAATGCCGGCCATAGCCGTTGTCCAGATACGTATCAAGCTGGTGTTTACCCAATCCATCGACCAGCAGGTAGATCACCTTCGCGGCACGCTCGAGCCTTCCTGTGTCCATCGGCTTCAAGGACGGGTGCGGCGAGAATCCGCCGCGAGACCGGATGATAGAAGCAAGCAGATTGACAATGGATCCACTGCCGTAATCCGGCTTATAGAATCCCTTCAGTATTCCCGTGCGTATTGTCGGCATGACTTGGAAACTGTACGAAGCCGGACTCAGCAGGGCAAGATCGTAAACCAACACCCGTGGCATCAAAAACCGTAAGACATCATAGGTCAGACGTCCTCGCCTAAACCCTCCATGGGCGTGTAGGGGCTTCGCTTGCGAAGCCCGGAATGCGGCACGACCGCCTGAATCTCCACGGGCGTCGCAAGCGACGCCCCTACAAGCCGCGACAGAACAGGCCGCCCCGCTTGAACCGTCTATGGGAGTGTAGAAACTTTCCGACCCAATACCACGGCGTCTCTGCTTCTTCGGGAGGGTCCGCGGCCTCGCGGACCGGGATTCATCAACCCACGCCCAAATCCGGGATCAACGTTCCGGCCCTCCTAGGGCGGCAAGGCCGCCGCCCCTCCCAATCCAGGTTGACGGTTGATATTGGTCTACGGGTATATCCGCAAACCGGCTTTTGCATTTGACCCGATCCGCTTCAGCGTTCACTATTTCAACATGGCATTGGAGGCGAAACAGGTCAGATACGTAAAGGAGGCATAATGGAACAGGCCGGAACAGTTAAACAACTCTGCGAACCCCTTTATCGTGTCAAGGGGTGGATTAAATTCGTCGGCATTCTCATGGTTGTCAACGGAGTCCTTACGATCCTGAGTATCTGGGGCATCATTATTGCATGGATCCCCATCTGGATCGGCGTGCTCCTCTCTTCCGTCGCCAGTCATGTGAACACGGCGTGGGAAACGGACAACGAGCAGGCCTTCCAGACCGCGCTCCAGAAACTTTCCACCTGTATCAAGATTCTGGGGATCTACCTGCTGGTTATCCTGATCGTTGCGTTTGTAGGAATCGTCGCGGCCTTGGTCGTTCCGGCCATTGCCCGGGCCCGATAATTGGCACTATACATGGATCGGAGTGTGGTTGATGCGCCCTGCCATACGCAGGGGATGCCTCATCAGGGGAATGACGTCTGTTCCTGTGATATGGGCATTCTGCTCCCATTCAATACATCAGAACGGGTTTGATCATTATGAGTCGATGCTTGATAACAGGCGTGGCGGGATTTATCGGTTCGCATCTTTCGGAGGCCCTTTTGGACCAAGGTCACGAGGTGGTCGGCTTGGACTGCTTTGTTCCCTATTATGGCCGCACGGTGAAAGAGGCCAACATGGCCTCCAGTCAGGCGCATAACCGTTTTACATTCCACGAAACGGATCTTCGATCCGGCGACCTGCATTCGGTCCTTCAGGGCTGTGAGGTCATCTTCCACCTCGCGGCGATGCCCGGCCTGATGAAGAGCTGGAGTGATTTCCAGCTCTATTCCTCCTGTAACGTGGAGGGAACCCAGCGATTGCTCGATGCGGCACGCGATGAAAAGATCGAACACTTCATTCACGTTTCCACATCCAGCGTGTACGGGAAAGAAGCCACCGAACCGGAAGACAGCCCGCTCAAACCGTTCTCACCCTACGGCATCACCAAGCTGGCCGCCGAACAACTCTGCCGGGCCTACGCCGCCAATTTCGATGTACCGATTACAATTCTGCGGTACTTTTCGGTATACGGGCCCCGGCAACGACCGGATATGGCCTACCATATCCTCATTCGCGCACTGCTGAATGGCGAGCCCTTCACGCTGTATGGCGACGGTGAACAGACGCGCAGCAACACGTATTATTCGGATTGTGTCGCGGCTACCCGGCTGGCTTTCGAGCGACGGGATCGGGCGATCGGCGAGACCTTTAATGTCGGTGGCGGGGAAATCCTGTCGCTGAACGAGGTGATCCGCCTGCTGGAGGAAATCACAGGCCGATCCATTGTTCCGGATCGCCGGCCGGCGCGGCCCGGCGACCAAAAGCACACCGCCGCCAACATCGATAAAGCCCGCCGTATTCTGGGTTACGAGCCCATCACCCGGGTGAAAGAGGGCTTGAAGGCGCAGGTGGAATGGCAAACCGAGCTGATGAAGAAGGCATAAAGCGGCCACTTCTTACGGCCTACTTCTTACTACCCACTTTCTTACTGCCTACTTTCTTCCCGCTTCCTCCCGGAATCGCCAGGGTGCCGTTGTGAAATTCCACCACGTGCCCACGTTCGATTAACCACACCACATTTTTCATGATCTCGGCCATCTTCTTCGGATCGTTTTCCGCCCATGGATTGACGCCCTTGATCAATTCCCGGCGCGTACATCCGGGATGTTCGCGCAGATACTCCAATATCGCGCCGATCGCCTTGACGGCTTTTTGGGGATCAATGGGACGGGGGAAAATAGCGGTTACAAAGGTCTTCCCGTCCTTCGTGCGGAACACATTCAACCCCAGCCGCCGGAAGGCGCCGTGCAGGGCGCGCATGAGGGTAGCCGGCATACGGCTCTCACGGTTCCATGCGACCTGAAGGAGATGGCGCAAACGTTCATCCTCGATCCGGCGGGTCACGCCTCCCGGTAACACAAATCGGTTTCCCTTGACCATGTATTTCAACGCCATGCCGCTTCGCAGGTATTCCAGCGCCTCCATTTCACTCATAGGATCCGCCTCATCCTTTCCGTTCTGAAGACGATACAGCGTTCGCGTACTCCATTCCTCCTTCCAACGTTCTATCCATTCGGGATCGTGTACCGTTTCAATGTTCCGGCGATACTGATCCAACGGCATATGCGGAAATCGTGTCCGGCGCAAGGCGTCCACCCGTTCGTTGTATTCGTGGTGATTCGGCGGACCCAATAGCGTTCCGCTCAACCGACACCGGGCCACACAGACAAAGCGACCGGAGGGCGGATCCACCTTGACCGTTTCCTTCGTACATTTTGTTTCCAGTAGATGTTTTGCCACCTGTGCCAGGCATTTGTCCTGATCCAGGAAGAGCCGGCCCGATAGCCGGTCCTGCCAAAGAATCACACTGGCGTTTCCGTCTTTATCCTTTCGCCCCATAAACTTGATCATGTGGTTTTCCGGATGCCTCAGAAACAACGCCGCCAGTTGCGGCAGGGGATAGGCTCTTTGAGATGCGCGGATATCCGAAATCAGGCGGCTTAGATGCTTCTGTTCGGGCAGAAATGAAATGTCCATGGGAAGAAGCGCTTCTTCGGAGCGGTCCGGGCGAGGCGCGGGACTGGGGCGTGGGCGTTTCGGAGGCCTCCGATGATCCCGCCGTGTCTCCCGTCTGGGTCGGCGTTTTCCGCGCTTCTCTTCCGCAGCCGCGGGAAATTCGGAGGGATAGGGATTTCGTTCCGGCGGATGACGAGCCCAGTCCGGGACAAAATTCAGGTCGAGGGCCATCTCCTGCACATTGGCCGGCCCATTATCCGAACCCTTATTATGATCCGGCTGTTCCATAGGCTCCCGACGGCATACCGGCCCGCACCGCCAACCATGTAAAACGTGAACTTGGAATGCGAAAAGTTGTCATGTACTCTGTACCAGCGTGTCCCAGGACCCCTGTGCAGGTCAATAGGATATGAGCGCATAATTGAAATAGGGCATGATGATGTTCGGGAATGATGACTATTTCTTTCGCCCCTCCAAGGCTATTCGGTTTCTTGTTCGAGATTCCGGGCGCTTGCGCGCCCGGCTAGATACGACCGCCCCTTCGGGGCTGCGGAATGCGCCGTCAACCCTGAAGGGTCGAAATATTCTAGCCCGGTGCGCAAGCGCCGGGATAGAGCAAAAGAACACACAAGCCCCGGATGGGCGATAGCAACGATTATTCACTCGCGGCGAGATGGCGCTTTGGAATGCCAACGGGAGCGATCAATAGATGAAAACAACCGGCGACACGATTGAACAAGCGAGGGGCGACCCGGCCCTTTTGGAGAAATATTCCTCTGCCATCACCCTGTCCGATATGGAGGTTTTCATCTTCCCGGAACTGCTGTACAGCCTCGTTCTCGCCAACATCATGTCCCCGCGTATCTGGGCCTGGAGAAACGATCCCTGGTTCGAGGGGATCGAAAAGAAATCCCCATACCGTCGGGTCCAGCGGCTCAAGCAGTACATCATCGATCATTACGAATTCAACCTGGACCTCGACACCTGGGGCCTCACGAGCAAACCCCGCGAACTGGAACGGTTCCGGAGCATCATCGACGAGAATACCTTGAGCCGAAGCAATGCCCTCTTCGGATATGAAGGAGATAAATACTATTTCGATATCGATATCCGCCGTCATTTCGGACTCGATAAATATACCTCCGACATGATCCCCTACTGGAAGACCGAAACCGTTGAAGCCATGGATGCCTTCCGGTTCCGCGAAGGATACCAGACCGGCGCGGGTGAATGCGTTTCCCTGTCCACCCTCTACGCCGCCGCGTTGTTCATCGTCTGCCGGATTCCGCTCGAGGACATCTACCTGATGGCCACCCCGCTCCACTCCCAGAATTACATTGATGTTCGCGACGGCCTCCTGACCAATAACCGTCGCATCGTAACGCGCACTATGTGGTTCAACGGAACCGAACTGACCTTCAAGGCCCAGCGGGCTTTGCGCAATGAACAGATCACGATCGTCAGTCACCCCACCGGCATCATGCATGTCGTCAATTCGGAGGCGACCATCGATCGCGACGCGTATGCGCATTTCAAGGGGCAACTCCGCGCATTTCTGGTAACGGAGATCGATGCCGAAATCATCGGGAACTTCTTGCGCCAGGAAAGCGCCATGCAGAAATGTTTTCAAATTGCGCATGAACGTCACGGCAAAACGCTCTACATCCCGGCCGAACGGGTCTATGCCTACGAGCATTCCAGTCCGTACCGGGTCAGTGACCGGACACGCATGAACCTGCTGGACGAAATCGATGACGACGAATTCTATCCGGAACCCATCGAGAACCGCATGTCGATGAACATGCTGGAGGAGTTCTTCGAAAAGAACCGGATCGATCTGTCCAACGAGGAGGAAGTCCGGCGTGCCTGTGAGCTTTTCCAGTGCGACAACGACCGCGCCACGGATTGCGTAAAGACGCTGGTGGACTTCTGCCGGATTGAACCGCGCTTCCCGGATTCGGAGGCCGAGAAACGGTATGTATCTGCTGTTCCCCTGAAGATCACCACGGAGATGAATCGTGACGAGATTATTTCGTACCTGGAATCCGTCCGATCCGAAATCCCTACGGCGGACCTGGCGTTTTATGCGTATCGAGACATGACGCGAACCGATTGGCAGCCGTTTCTGAAAGCGGCGATGGAACGGAACCCGGTATGCATCGAGACCGTCCGGGACCTGGACAACGAAGAAGTCATCCGAAAAATCGGGGCCATGCCCAACGAATCGATCTATGACGGGCCACGGCTGGCCCAGCCGGACGAGGTGTGGAATTACGGGCGCGGCGACGGACTCGAACGGGCCATATGCCTGGCGAACATCCTTAAGAACCGTCATCCCGAAGAAGCCGTGGAACTTGAAGCCGGTGGTGGTAAAGCCCGGCTTCAATCAGGCACTCACACCGTTGAATGGCCGAGCGACAAGGGGCTGAATCTAAAGCGGACGGTTTGAGCGGACCGGGCAGCGGGGACGCTGCCCCTCCCGGCGCTAAACCAAGGCTTCTCCATGTCTTCGCGTAGGTCAGGCATTCCTGCCTGACCAGGTCGGGCAAGAATGCCCGACCTACTCGCATATCGGAGTCGTTCAAGCGTATCCGGTTACGTGTGGAGGTTAAGACGATCCGTCAGGCCTCCAACTCCCGCCCTTCGACTTCCGGCTTTACCACTCCGCTACCAGCGTTCTGGTCCCGGCGGGAACCCGGCAGGTTTGCTCGTTGAAATCCTCCCAGGGTTCACCATCGATTTTCACGGATGCCGGCGCCCTGCGATTCGGCCAGAAGACCTTGTATCCCTCCGGGGGATTCACGGTGCCGCCCCAATCCATGTTCATCCGGTCGTCTTTATATTCCACGACGAGATCGATGGCGCCGAAATGTGTCGGCCAGTTCTTCAGCCGGATCGGCCCATTATTCTCAAACCAGCTTTCCGTTATGCCCGAGAGCAGACGAATAATCTCGTCATATTCCAGCACCAGCATTCCCCGCACCGAGTTGACCAAGTCCGACCCGACCCAT
>SLKG01000041.1 GCA_007134735.1 Kiritimatiellia bacterium | reverse complement strand
GTTTGGGCCGGTGGGAAGCGGTCATCGCGCGCAAGCGCGCTTCCTACGAAGCATGAAGCGGGAAAGATGCCGGTTCTGTAGGAAGCGCGCTTGCGCGCGATGAGACAGAATAGAAACAGAAAAGAGAAGATTTGGAACACAGTTCAATCAGAACATACAAACCATCAAGGGAGTGCTCATCCATGACCAAATCAGCGACCGTGAGAAAGACCAACGGAAAGCCCCAACTGACCGTATTGAAGTCGGCCAAGGGTAAATCGAAAAAGAAGGATTGTGTAGTCAAGGATCTCTCTCTGGCGGCGTACGGGCGCAGGGAGATCGAATTGGCCGAGCAGGAAATGCCGGGCCTGATGGCCATCCGGGAAGAGTACGGACGGAGCAAGCCGCTCAAGGGTGCGCGCATTACCGGGTCGCTTCACATGACGATTCAAACGGCGGTGTTGATCGAAACCCTCCAGAAGTTGGGCGCGAAAGTCCGCTGGGCGAGTTGCAATATCTTCTCGACGCAGGACCATGCGGCCGCGGCCATTGCCGCCAAGGGGACGCCGGTCTTTGCGTACAAGGGGGAAACGCTGGAGGAATATTGGGCCTACACCGATAGCATTCTCGATTGGGGGAACGGAAAAGGGCCGAACATGATTCTCGACGACGGCGGCGACGCCACTCTTTTCGTTCACCTCGGGTACAAGGCGGAAGAGAACCCGTCGGTGCTGGATCGTAAGCCGGGTAGTTACGAGGAAAAGGTTCTGCTGGCGCAGTTGAAGAAGTCGCTCAAACGCGATCCCAAGCGGTTCCATCGCATCGCCAAACACATTCGCGGCGTGACCGAGGAAACCACCACCGGAGTGCATCGGCTCTATAAGATGCACGAGAAGAAGGAACTTCTGTTTCCGGCGTTCAACGTCAACGATTCGGTGACGAAGTCGAAGTTCGATAATCTATACGGGTGCCGTCACTCCCTGGTGGATGCCCTTATGCGCGCAACGGATGTGATGCTTTCCGGCAAGGTGGCCGTGGTGGCCGGATACGGAGACGTGGGCAAAGGTTCCTGCCAGTCGTTGAGAGGGCAGGCCGCCCGGGTGATCGTAACCGAAGTCGATCCCATCTGCGCCTTGCAGGCATCGATGGAGGGATACGAGGTCATGCCGATGGACGAAGCGTGCCGGATCGGCGACATTTTCGTTACCACGACCGGTTGCTGCGATGTCATTACCGAAAAACACATGCGGCGCATGAAGGATCTGGCCATTGTGTGTAACATCGGGCATTTCGACAGCGAGATCCAGATTGAGAAAATCCAGAAGTACAAGTGGGACGAGATCAAACCGCAGGTGCACAAGGTTACCTTCCCCAGCGGAAAGCGGATCATTATGCTGGCCGAAGGCCGGCTTGTGAATCTCGGTTGTGCCACGGGGCATCCGAGTTTCGTGATGTCGAACAGCTTCACCAATCAGGTCATGGCGCAGATTGAACTGTATTCACGCACGGATAAGTACCCGCTCGGCGTGTATGTGCTGCCGAAGAAGCTCGATGAAAAGGTCGCCGAACTGCATCTGGGCAAATTGGGCGTTCAGTTGGACAAGCTGACCCAAAAGCAGGCGAATTATCTTGGTGTTCCCAAGAACGGCCCCTTCAAGCCGGATTATTACCGGTATTGAGATCTCCCCTCACCCCAACCCTCTCCCCCGGGGCGGGGGAGAGGGGGACGGGTTCGAAGGGTTGTCCTATTCCGTCTTCTTCGCCATCTCCGCTAATTGATCATATGGATAAATCGAAGAATTATGCCCGTCGCTCCAGGAAACGGCGACGGCATAATTGCCCATGGGATCGATGCTATCGGGGTAGATATCGTCGCTGACGCTGGAGGGATCGAGCCGTGGCTCGCCCGTCATTTCATTGATGCATTGGGCACACCGGCAGCGCCGGCGCAGATCCGCCGGATGAATTTCCTGCTCCTCGCCTGACGGCCACTGCACCACGATGCCGCGTCCGATGATGAACGACACCTTCGGGGGTAACGTCGTGCCCTGTCGAATCCGTTCGACCTCGCGAATCGTGGCATCCGCGATCTTGATGAAGAGGTTGGAGGCCTCATGGTCCGGTTGCTCCAGCACCATCGGTTTTCCGGCATCGCTTAATTCGGAAATCTTGGGGACCAAGGGCAGCTCAAAGGCATTTTGTATGCCGAACTGGCGCACCAGCCGGTCCAGGGCCCCGCGGCCGAACAGGTAATGGCGCTTTTCGCATTGGTCGCAAACGAAGTACGACATGTTTTCCACCACGGCCACGGTCGGAACCTTGAGCTGATGGAACATCTGTATGCCCTTGACCACGTCGGTGAAACTCAATTCCTGCGGGGTTGTGACAATGACCGCAGCGGTGAGCGGGATGATCTGTGTGAGCGTCAATTGCACGTCGCCCGTGCCCGGCGGCATATCGATCACCAGGTGGTCCAGTTCTCCCCAGTTCGTCCCGGTCAGCAGTTGATTGATTACCTGGGAAACCATGGGCCCGCGCAGGATCGCCGCGCGGTTTCCGGACATGGTAGGCACGAAACCGAACGACATCAACTTGAGGCCTTCGAACTCCAGTGGAATGATCTGTTCGTTTTGGGTGTACAGTTCGGTGGTTTTGGGCCGCACGATGGTGGGCAGGCTCGGTCCGTACACGTCCGCGTCGAACAGGCCGACCCGGGCGCCGGTTTTGGACAATGCCGCGGCCAGGTTCACCGCCACCGTGGATTTTCCGACTCCGCCTTTACAACTGGAGACGGCGATGAGGTTGGTGACGTTTTGCAGGCCCGCCGCCTTCGGTTTCAGCGGATTGCGCGGATTGGGATTTTGGTTGGGTGGGGTCATGCTCTGCTCCAGCGATTACTTGGTGGCATCAGATAGAATCTTTAATGCCGGTTTGTTGGGTCATCTGTTTCCTGTTCGTGCTCGTGCTCCTATTCGCGCGACGAGAGCGTTCCGCCGGAGGCGGACAGGTAGCGTCTCCAACCCGCGTTGTTTCCTCACAATGGAGCCCCGGCGTCCCCGCCGGGGCAACCGCTTCAGTGGTGTTAAAGGATAACATAAGCCCCATCCCTCATGATTTCTTCTTCGCCGCTCGCCGGATACGTCAGCCGGATCGATGAAACGGTGACTTCCAGACCGGGCGCATAGACCACATCCTGATGAACGACATGTTCCGGTCGTTGGAAGGCGTCGGGCCCGACCGTACCGCCCAGATGTTCACTTCTTCCATAGGCCCAATGCATGCCCACCTTCTCATCTTCCAGCACATTGCCCCGGGCTACGGCGCGGTCGTTACAGCCCAAGCCCAGTTCCGCCACGTTCCGGCGCGCCGCATCCGTGTCCAGAAAGGATCGCATCTCCGCGGCCGCGGGCCCATCGCCCAGCACCTCAACAATGCGGTTGGCCTCAATGCTCAGAACGAAGGGTTCGCCTTTGACGATCATCGGAATCCGGCCGCCGGTCCGGCTGGGTTCGCCTTTCCTTTCGCCCTCGTAGGGCACAATGAAGGCTTCTCCGCTGGGCAGATTAATCACCGGGAATTTCCGGCCGCGATGGCATAAGCCATCGTCGGCATGACCCCTTCGATGGCGCAGGTCGAAGTCCATGACATGCCCGGTACTGAACGTGATCCGGGCGGTTTCCGCGCGGGTCAGCCGTTCGTTTAAGATGTATGTTTTCCGGGCCACTTCCCGGTAATCCGCGGACAGGGCGGATTGTTCCATGCGGCGCAGGACGCCGGGCATGCTGGCGACACGCAGGGTCTTGTGATTGCGCGCCAAGGCGGCGAGGGGCGCGGTGGCCGAGAATTCCGTCATGGCCACCACGATGTGGCTGCCGGCCATAACCTGCGCGATCGAAACGGGTTGATTGTTCATCCGGCCTTCCGCCGGCAGATCGGCGTTGCCGGCGCCGGTAGCCGGGAAAGAGAGCAGGGGATGGACCACCACCGGGAAGGTTTCGAAAGCCGCCCGCCATTCCTCCGCCATGACGCGCCGATCCTGCCAGTCGGGGTTGTCCGCAAGATCGCGGTGGGGGATATCCACCATGACCAGGACGCGTTCGTCCGGTTGAGGCGCAAACACATCTTGGATCAGTTTATTCAGATCGAACGGGATAGGGTTGTTTTTCACGAGACCAACGTGTCCGATGAAAGAACGATTGTCAATAACCCGCAGGGGCCGTTGTCCTTGATGCAGCAACATTCTTCTTCTGGAGGGACGCGCTTCCGCGCGTCCAGGGCACGCAGAAGCGTGCCCCTCCAGTCGCCTCATGCTTCCCTCCGGAATGTCGAAGCGACAATCCCATCCAGCGCGTCCAGGGCCCGGCGGCTGTATGCCCCGGCGCGTTGGCGTTTGCCCATCTTTTGCGTGGATTCCAGCGGGGGCAGGATGCCGAAATTGGCTTTCATGGGCTGGAAATCCGCAAGGTCCGCATGCGTCACATAATAACACAGCGCGCCGAGCATGGTCTCGCGGGGACATTCGATGAGCGGCTGATTTTGCAGCCACCGTGCGGCGTTGATCCCGGCCAGGAGTCCGGTCGCGATATTGCCGGCGTATCCTTCCACGCCCGTGATCTGACCGGCAAAGAACAGGTCGTTTCGTTTTCGGAATTGAAGGGTCGGGTACAGAAGCCGGGGCGAGGAGATGAAGGTATTGCGGTGCATTTCGCCGTACCGCAGGAACTCGGCCTGCTCCAGTCCCGGAATCATGCGGAAGACCCGTTTCTGTTCGGAATGTTTCAAGTTGGTCTGGAATCCGACCAGGTTGTACAGGGTGGCGGCGAGGTTGTCCTGCCGCAATTGAAGCGCCGCGTAAGGACGGCGTCCCGTGCGCGGATCGGTCAGGCCCACCGGCCGCAGCGGGCCGTACGCGAGAGCGTCGCGTCCGCGGCCCGCCATGATTTCAATGGGCAGACACCCCTCAAAAAATTCCTGCGGCCCGGCCCGAACGCCCTCTTCCAGATCCTGTTCGAACGCGCGAAGCGGGATTCGTTCGGCTTTCAGCAGGGCGTCCACGAATGGTTCGTACTCGTCCTGTGTCATGGGGCAGTTGATGTAGTCGCCGCTTTCCTCCGTTCCGCGATCGTAGCGCGAGGCGCGGAACGCCGTATTCATGTCGATCGATTCCGCGTGTACGATCGGGGCGATGGCGTCGTAGAAATGGAGATGATCCTGTCCGGCCAGACGCGCGATGTCGTTTGACAGCGATTCGGAGGTCAACGGCCCGCCGGCCACGATGGCGGGCGTATCCGGGATGCGGGTGATTTCCTCGCGTATGATTTCGATGCCGGGATGTTCCGTGAGGCGTCGTGTGACGTCCGACGAGAAGGCGCCGCGGTCCACCGCGAGCGCGCCGCCCGCGGGTACGGCGTGGGCGTCAGCGCAGGCCATGAGCAGGGATCCCATGCGCCGCAGTTCCTCTTTCAGCAGGCCGGACGCGCGGTCGGGCAGATTGGAACCGAGCGAGTTGGAACAGATCAACTCGGCCAGATCGCCGGTTTGATGCGCGCCCGTTTGTTTGGCGGGCCGCATTTCATGGAGTCGTACCGGGATGCCGCGTTCCGCCGCCTGCCAGGCCGCTTCGCTACCGGCCAGACCCCCGCCGATCACAATAAGTGGTTTTGTGCTGATCATTCGACCGGATAGATGGTGGTGATATCCTTGAACTGAAGAAAATCCGTATCCGCCGTGTATATCGTCGTTCACGCATATGTCAAATGGGTATTTCCAATCGTTGGAAGAATGGAATGCCGTTATTCCCGGATATTGGAAATCACGGAGAGGTGTCAGATTGTGTAACATCCAGACTGACGATCGTCAGATTGGATGTTACAAGCATGAGTAGGACAGGCATTCCTGCCTGTCCTTGCGCATGAAGGGAACACGGAGAGAACAAGCCCGGGCGCCCGGCTCCTCTCCTTGTCCTCTTCCTGTTCCACCCATGCTCCGGTCAGGCAGGAATGCCTGACCTACTTCATTCCGCGGATCGGTGTGCCGGGGTGGCGGGGTCGTCACAAGTATGGGGCGAAGAGGCGGGCGATGCCGTCGCGCAGTTGGACGGGGAGGGGGCGGGCATTGACGTCGTCATGGGTAATGCGGCGGGCGTTCCGTCGTTTCTGCTCGAAGAGCTCCACCATCCGGCCGGCCAGCACGGTGTCGTAGGCTTCCACCGCGATTTCGAAGTTCAGGCGGAGGCTTCGGGCATCCCAGTTGGCGGTGCCGATCAGGGACCAGGCGTCGTCCACGACGAATATTTTGCTGTGATCAAACGGCGGGGGCGACAACCACACCCGGCATCCCCATTCCAGCACCTGCCACAACTGCGCCATGCAGGCCCAGTGCACGGCGCGCAGGTTGTTCTTTCCGGGTAATACAATGTCCACGGTCACGCCGCGCATGGCGGCGGTGTTGAGTGCGCTGATGAGCGAGAGATCCGGTATGAAATACGGCGTGGCGATGCGCACGGAATGACGCGCCGCGGACAGGGCCCCGATCAGGACAAAGCGCATCTTGTCGTAATCGCGATCCGGCCCGTCGGTAATCACGCGCGCGATCATCTTGCCGGTGGATTCCAGGGACGGAAACCAGGTATCGCCCTTCAACGATTCGCGGGTGGCGAAATGCCAATCGTAGGCAAAGACTTCCTGGAGTTCCCGGACGACCGGGCCCGTAACCCGTGTGTGAATGTCCTGCACGGGATGCTTGGGGTTTTCCGACAGCAGGTTGCCTTCCCGGATATTCATACCGCCGGTAAAGGCCGTGTTCCCGTCAATGGTCAGGATCTTTCGGTGCGACCGCAGATTCACGTACGGCGTGGACCAGGGCACGTACGTGGGCATGAACAAAGCGGTCCGAATGCCGGAACGTCGCAGGAGATGGACGATGGAGGGGAAGGAATATCGGGCGCCCACGGCATCGATCAAGACGCGCACTTCAACGCCGCGTTCCACGGCGCGCGCGAGCGTTTCGACAAAGCGTTTCCCCGCCCGGTCGTAATCGAAGATGTAGGTGGTGAGGCCGATGGAGGTTTGCGCCCGGTCGATGGCTTCCAGCATGACGGGGTAGGCCTCGTCCCCGTTGCATAGCGGGGTGATATCGTTCCCTGCCAGCAATTCGCGTTCCGAAACCCGCCCGCACAGTTGGGAGAGGGGAATGAAATGACGGCGTTCCGGCGCCCAGTGTTGTTCCAGTTCTTCCGAGCGGCGGATGGGCGCGTCGTCCGGTTGCTTCGCGTACCGTTCCGGGCCGCGCAAGCTGACCGCTTTCCGGCGGATGCGGTTGATGCCGAGTGTGACGTAGAGGAGGGCGCCGATGATGGGAACGAGCCAGATGAGCGCGACCCAGCCGACGGCGGAGCGGGAGTCGCGCTTGTAAATGATGGCATGCGCCGAGGCGGCGAGCGTGATGAGGAGAGAAACCGCGGCGGTGAGAAAGGGCCAGAGGGTATGGAGGAAATTGGTCATAGTTTTCTGCCGATCTACGCTGAAATCCCGGTAGACTAGGTTTTTGGACTAAGTGTATTCGACTAAGGGTTTGGATTAAGTGTAATTCGACTAAGGGGTTGGATTAAAGGTTCTTT
>SLKG01000096.1 GCA_007134735.1 Kiritimatiellia bacterium | reverse complement strand
GATCTTTCCCCCCGTCTTCATCGCAGGTTCCACTGTGACCGTGCAAGTCATTGCCTCGACGAACGGGTTTCTCAACTCGTGGATTGACTGGAACATGAACGGTTCGTGGGCCGATCCGGGCGAACATGTCTTTGTCAATCAGGCTCTCACAACAGGAGTGAACAACCTGGAGATCACGGTACCGATGCCGCCGGACATCGTATGGGGCGGGCCGCATACGCGGTGGCGTTTCACCACCTATGCCCCGGCCATGCCGACCTTTACCGGATTGGAATGGGACGGCGAAGTGGAGGATCATGAGATTCTGGTGGACGTCCTCGACTTTGGCGATGCGCCCGCGCCGTATCCCACCCTGCTGACGGACGACGGGGCCCGGCATCGCATCCCGTCCGGTTTCTGGCTGGGCGCCGTGCCGCCGGACGCCGAACCCGACGGTCAACCCCATCCGCTGGCGCTGGGAGACGACTTATCCGGCGTGGCGGATGAAGACGGCGTATCCGTGGGACGCATTATTCGCGGCACCAACGCCATCTTCACCGTGGTCGCCTCCACCGACACGGGGTATCTGAACGCCTGGCTGGACTTCCACGGCACCGACAGTTGGGGTCCGGGCAATCAGATTGCCACGGACGTGGTGTTGGTCACTGGCGCGAACCTCCTGACTGTGGCCATACCGTCCAACGCGAAACTCGGTCCGACCTTTGCGCGTTTCCGGTACAGTGAGCATAGCGGCCTGCTGCCCACCGGCCACGGCGGCTTCGGCGAAGTGGAGGATTACATGTTCATTATCGAACAGGAAGGGCCCTCCACGGATATCGTGATTACCAATATCGTGATTGATTTTGTTGCGGGTTCGCTCGACATCGAATGGCAGGGAGAAAGCCCGGTCGCGTACGAAACACAGTACACGACGGACCAGCTCTACGATACCAATATCATCTGGATGCCCTGGGGGCCCTACATCGAAACGGCGCCCTACATGCAGACCGATACAAATGCCGCGATCACCATGAAGTTCTATCGCGTGATTGCCCCGTACGCGGTCCCGCCGGGACCCTGACCCGGCCCGGGGTGAATTCTCCTTTGTAGGGGCTTCGCTCTTGTCACGCCGGAGGCTCTGCGAAGGCGGATGCGAAGCCCGACGGTAGTCCAACTGTTTGCCGTGCTATCCGGGCTTCGCGAGCGAAGCCCCTACATTCTCGTGATGATTCTGGGCCGTAAGGGCAAGGCCGCCCTGTCACGGAGGCCTTGCGAAGGCAGAAGCGAAGCTTGCCGGAGCATGAGATGTGCCTGACCCGGTCGAGAGCTCCCGGCGCGTGCGGCGCCCGCGCCCTACCACCCCGCGATGGATTTCGGATGGGTAGAAGGGCGGGGCCGCCGGATCCGCCGGAGCATGGGACGTGCCGGACCGGATCCTGTTTCCCGGCGGTCGCATCCGCCTCCGCAAGGCCTACGGCGGTACAAGGCGCGACCGCCCTACCTTTCCTACGGAGGTTTTACGACCGGTAGAAAGGCGGAGCCCGCCGGGATCAGCCGTAGTGCTTGGCCATTTCTTCGAGCGTGATGCACTTGATTTTCGGGGCCATGCCGGCTTGACCAAACGCCGTCATGCGCTCGACGCAGACTTTCTTCATGGCTTCGCGAGCCGGCTTCAAATAATCCCGGGGATCGAATTTCTCGGGGGTCTCCGCAAACACCTTGCGGATCGCGCCCGTGATCGCCAGGCGGTTGTCCGTATCCACATTGATCTTGCGCACGCCGTTCTTGATCCCCTTTTGGATCTCCTCGACCGGCACGCCCCAGGTCGGTCTCAACTCACCACCATAAGCATTGATGATGTCCTGTAGTTCCTGGGGTACCGACGAGGACCCGTGCATGACCAGGTGACAATTGGGGAGCCTCTTGTGAATCTCGTAGATGCGGTCCATCGCCAGCACTTCACCGGTCGGCGGACTGGTGAACTTATAAGCCCCGTGACTCGTTCCGATGGCCACGGCCAGCGCGTCCACGCCGGTTTCCTCAACGAACCGTTCCGCTTCATCCGGATCGGTAAGCAATTGCTCCTTGGACAATTCGCCTTCCGCGCCATGACCGTCTTCCTTTTCGCCCATGCCGGTCTCAAGCGATCCCAGACAACCCAGCTCGCCCTCCACGCTCACGCCAACCTTGTGCGCATACTCCACGACTTCCCGCGTGACCTTGACATTGTAGGCGTAATCCGCCGGCGTCTTGCCGTCCTCTTCCAGGGAGCCGTCCATCATGACCGACGTAAAACCGTTTTCAATGGCGCTGATACAGGTTTTCGGGCCGTTCCCGTGATCCTGGTGCATGGCCATCGGAATCTCCGGATACAATTCCGCCGCCGCCAGCATGAGGTGACGCAAGTAGTTGTCCTGCGAATACTTACGGGCGCCGCGCGACGCCTGCACGATGACGGGCGCTTCCGTCTCTTTCGCGGCGTCCATGATCGCCTGAATCTGTTCCATATTGTTTACGTTAAACGCCGCCAAACCGTAATCGTTCTCGGCCGCGTGATCCAACAGTATGCGCATCGGTACCAAAGGCATGATTTTCCTCCATTTCGGGTTGAAATTACGCCCCGAACAATATCGGGAACTCATTCTGCGTCAAGCACGGAGTAGTCGGGAAACTGGAAACCTATGACCACAGTCTTTCCGGGTACTGGCCTTCGGCGATCAATTGCCGGATACCTTCCTGCACGGCCGCCTTGTCTTCCGGATAGGTGATCCCGAACCAGGGACCGCCGCCGGACAACACCTTCACCCGGGCACGGCCTTCGACGATCAATTCATTCACCCCGTTCGGTATATAGAACTCGGCCTTCGGATCAGCTCCCGCGCGCTTAAGAAATGCGCCGAATTTTTCGCCGAGCAATTCAAAGATCGATGGGTCAAACCCCCATATGTTCATGGAAACCGGTTCGGCCCCGGTCAGAACCTGCTCCCCGCCCTGCCCGTCCGTGAAGACGACGCTATGATTTCGCTTCCGGATATCGGTCCGTTCCTCGATTCGTTCCAGGAAACCGGCGGTATCACAATCACAGATCGCACGGGCCACGGAACCGTGCGGAGACAGGGTGTCACGCAGATGGAATCCGACCATGGCATACTCGGGAGGATCGGTCAAAACGGCCGATCGAAGATGCCTTGCCAACGCCTGGAACGAACCGGCGCCGTAAAAATCGTCCGCGTTTATGACCACAAAAGGTCCGTCCACTTGCGTCGCGGCGGTCAGTACGGCATGACCCGTCCCCCACGGCTTTTCCCGATCCGGAGGCACGGAGAAACCCGGGGGCCGTGCCTCTATTTCCTGGAACGTGTAATCGACGTCGATCCTTCCTTTGAACCGTCCGCCGACGGCCTCCTTGAAATCCCGTTCGATATCGCGACGGATCACAAACACCGCGCGATCAAATCCGGCCCGAAGAGCATCGTACACGGAATAGTCCAGCAGGGTCTCGCCGCCCGGCCCCACGGGGTCGATCTGTTTCAACCCGCCGTACCGGCTCCCCATTCCGGCCGCCAGAATCAATAAGGTTAGATCCATATGATTTTCCCTCTCATGCTGTCGGATTGTTGGTCCCCGCACATTCCGGGAATGTCATCCTGTGCGGATGGACCACCCTACCGTTTCACAGGATATCGGGAACGATGCCGTCACGCAATTCCCAATAAGCTTCAGCCCCGCCGGTGCTTTCCGGGCTTCGCCTGGTATTGCCTTCGTAGCGCCCTGCTCCAGCAGGGCGCTCTTCCGAAACAGCAACCCATATCGCCCGGGCCTGGGGGCTGTATCAAAACCCGGCTCACTGGGACCCACCGGAGGACGGGCAGGCAGGTTCGCCCTTTGATACTTCCTAAGCTTTTGCAGGTAGGGCAAGGCTTCTCGCCGAGCCGCAAATCGGTTTTTGATACAGCCCTCTACAAAGATTCTCGAATTATTCTCTTCCGTCTTTGTGGCGCCCCAGCGGAAGCGAGGCGGATGCCGGAGGACTCTGCATGCTTGACAACCGCGCACCGCTGTTTGAGCATTACGGTTTGTCTGACGGCATCGGAAAGAGAGTACGCTTATGAAGATCAAGGCCAAGGTGGTCTCGGGCCGGTATTTCGATTCCGTATCACTCATGCGGGTTGCGCGTGAAGTGCTTCAGATGCCCGGCGTCGAGGATGCGGCCGTTGTCATGGCCACCGCGAAGAACAAGGAAATCGTGGATGCGTCCGGACTCCTGCTCCCCGAGTTCAAGAATGCCGCCGAAAACGATCTGCTGATCTGCGTCAAGGCCGACAACGAGAAGACGGCTGACGCCGGCCTGGCCCAAGCCGAGACGGTGCTTTCCGCCAAAACCAAAACCGGGGAAACCGGCGCCTTTCGCCCGCGCAGCCTGGCCGGAGCCCTTGCGGAACATCCCGACACCAACCTGGTGCTGATTTCCGTTCCGGGTCAATACGCCTCCGCCGAAGCGCGGAAGACACTCGAAGCGGGACGGCACGTGATGCTCTTTTCCGACAACGTTCCCCTCGAAGACGAAATCGCGCTCAAGCAACTCGCGGCCCCAAAAGGGTTGCTGGTTATGGGGCCGGACTGCGGCACGGCGATCATTAACGGCGTGCCGCTCGCCTTTGCCAACGTGGTGCGCCGCGGACCGATCGGCTGTGTCGCCGCGGCGGGCACCGGACTGCAAGCCGTAACCAGCATCATTTCCAATCTCGGTTCCGGAATCTCGCAGGCCATCGGCACCGGCGGCCGCGACATCAAGAAGGCGGTCGGCGGCCTGGCGTTCCGGACCGGACTGACCATGCTCAAGAACGATCCGGACACGCGCGTCGTTGTCCTGACGGCCAAACCGCCCGACCCCGAAGTGCTTGAAATATTGTCGGCCGAAATCAAACAACTTGGGAAACCGGTTGTGGCGTTGTTCTTTGGCGGGGATCCGGAAGCCGTCCGCAAGGCGGGGGCCATTCCGGCCTCCACGCTTGAAGAAGCCGCCCACCTCGCCGTCGCGCTGGAAGCGGGCGAGAATCCGGAAATGGCCGTCAATCGTCTCGTCCTGCATGAAAAGAACCTGGAGGAAACGGCGAACGAGACGTCCGCGCACCTGGCGCCGAATCAGAAATACCTGCGCGGCCTGTTCTGCGGCGGCACGTTCTCGCAGGAGGCACTTACCCTACTCAAACCGCAACTCGGCAAAATTCACTCGAACATCTCCCCCGACGCGGCCTTGCCCGATGCCTGGAAAAGCGTGGAGCATACGATCGTCGACCTCGGCGAGGACGAATTCACCGTCGGGCGTCCGCATCCGATGATCGACTTCTCCCTGCGCAACCGGCGCATTCTGGAAGAGGCCGCCGATCCCGAAACCGCCGTCATCCTGCTCGACGTCGTGCTCGGCTACGGCTCCAACATGCAACCGGCCGAAGAACTGTCTCCCGTACTTATGAAGGCCATGGAAACCGCGGAATCATCGGGACGTCACTTGGCCGTGATTGTTTCCGTGACCGGCACCCCGGGCGATCCGCAGAACATGGATCATGTCGTCAACACCCTGAAAACAACCAGCGCCATTGTTTTGTCGTCCACGGCCGCGGCGGCGAAGTTGGCGGGCAAGATCATTTCCCGAATCGATACGAACCGGAGCACACGTCATGAGTGACCTGTTTTCTTCCCCGCTCAATGTCATCAATATCGGCGTCGAATCCTTCGATCAGAGTATCCGGGACAGCGGCGGCCAAAGCATTCATGTGGAATGGCGTCCGCCCGCCGGCGTATCCCCCGAAGCGCTGGAACGCATCCGGGCCAACGCGGACCGAATCGAACAGGCCAATGCGGAGGCGTTGAAGCGCGTACAGGCCGGCAAGCCCATGCTGGTCGGGATGGACAAGGCCGTGGACGTCATCCCGGGCATGGGAAAGACGCGGTTTCTTCATGCCGGACCGCCCATCACCTGGGACCGCATGTGCGGTCCGTTGAAGGGAGCCATGATCGGCGCCGTACTGTACGAGGGGTTGGCGGCGTCCGGCGAGGAAGCCGAAAAGCAACTGGCGGAAGGCGCGTATTCGTTCGCGCCGTGTCATGAACACTCCTCGGTCGGTCCGATGGCGGGCGTGGTTTCGGCATCCATGCCGGTATTCATCATCGAGAACACCGCGTTCGGCAACCGCGCATTCTGCACGCAGAACGAAGGACTCGGCAAGGTATTGCGGTACGGGGCGTACGCGCCCGAGGTCATTGAACGGCTGAAGTGGATGGAGAATGAATTGTACCCGGCATTGAAAGCCGCCATCGAGCATTCGGGAGGCATCGATCTCAAGAGCATCATCGCGCAGGCGTTGCACATGGGCGACGAGGTGCACAACCGGAACCGCGCCGGCACATCGCTGTTGCTCCGCGCCCTGACGCCGTCCCTGGTGCGCGCGGTCAAAGACCGGGAAATCATTGCGCGGGTAATCGAGTTTATCAACGGCAACGATCACTTTTTCCTGAACCTGTCCATGCCCGCATGCAAGGCGGTCCTGGATGCGGCGCAGGATATTCCCGCCGCGTCGATGCTGGTGGCCATGGCGCGGAACGGAACCGATTTCGGGATCCGCCTGTCCGGTACCGGCACGGATTGGTTCACCGGCCCGGCCCCGGTGCCCGACGCTTTGTTCTTTCCCGGATTCACAAAAGACGACGCGAATCCCGATATCGGGGACAGCGCGATTACCGAGACGAGCGGACTGGGCGGTTTTGCCATCGCCGCCGCGCCGGCCATCGTGCAGTTCGTCGGCGGATCGGCGGGCGACGCCATGAACTACACGTACGAGATGTACGAAATCGCAATCGGCGAAAACGATATGTACCGGATTCCGGCGCTCGATTTCCGCGGCACGCCGACAGGCATCGACGCGGTCCGGGTTGTCGAAAAGGGCATCACGCCCTTCATTGACACCGGCGTCGCGCACAAGGATGCCGGAGTCGGACAGGTGGGCGCGGGCGTCGTCAGCGCCCCGATCGAACCGTTCGTGAAGGCCGTGGAAGGGCTTGCGGGGAGGTTTTAGGGTGTCGGGTGTCGCGTGTCGAGTGTCGGGTGACAGAAGAATGGTATGAGCAGGAATCGTATAGAGGATTTTGGACCTTATCAGGATGCGTTGTGCTTGTTTGATCATGTCGTGGACGACATGGAGGCTACGTCCTCTATCAAATTCACCCCCAGCCAAGTGCGTGAATCGGGAACCCCCTACGAGATCTCCGCGACATCAGATCAAGACGATATTACAGATAATGATATCGATAATGTATTACAAATTGGTATAATGGCACACCCGACACCCGACACCCGACACCCGACACCCGACACCCGACACCCGACACCCGACACCCGACACCCGACACCCGACACGCAATACAAGAGCATCAAACACAAAATAATCGTTAAAGAGTGCAAATAACCCACGGAGGATGTCCGTATGAACATGGAGAAGTTTCTATCGTTGATGGGATCGGCGAAGATCTACGACCTGACTCAGCGCTTAAGTGTGCATACACCGCCTTGGCCAAGCTATGTGCCTTTGAGCATCCAGTATTTCAAGCGGTTGGCCGGCGCGCACATGGGACAGGGCGCCAACGGCCAGATCATTACCACCAGCAACCATGTCGGGACCCATATTGACGGCGAAATACATTTTCACGCCTCGGGCCGGACCATCGGCGAAGTCCCTCTCCAGGAATGGATCGGACCCGGCGTGGTGGTCGATATCTCGGAGGATGTCGGCGACTATGACCTCTATACGCCCGACATGCTGATGGACAAGGTCGAGATCAAAAAGGGCGACATCCTCATCATCAACACGGGATACAACCGGTTTGGATGGGACCAGGCGGATTCGGATGAAATGCGGTACTTTGTGAAGCATCCCGGACCAAGCCCCGACTTTCATGAGTGGGCGCTTGATATGAAGATCAAGTGGATCGGCGTAGACTGCGGGAGCGCCGATCACCCCATGAACACCATCATCCGAAACTGGCACCCGAGATTTTTTGAAGAGGCGGAAGCCAAGTTAAAAAGCACGTACGGCAAGAGCTGGGACGAAATGTTCCCTCTCAAGGACTTCTACCAGGTCATGCATATCAAGCTGTTCCCGAAAGGACTGGTGCATGCCGAAAACCTCGGTGGCGACATCAACCGGGTCGGCAATAAGCGCCTGTGGATCGGCTTATTCCCGCTCCGTGGCATTGAACTGGAATCGTCCATGTGCCGGATCGTGGCCATTGAGCCGTGATGGGGGAGAAGGCGGCTCGGTGGAGTCTTGATCGCGTGTCGGGATCCCACATGGCCAGTTGAACAATGTTCGTAGCTCCCTGCTCCAGCAGGGAGCAGATTGGACGACGCGGGTTGATCGTTCCGAAGAGCGCCCTGCTGGAGCAGGGCGCCACGAAGACAGGCACGAGGAGAAGTTGATATGACCGTAGTCAAAGGACCGCTCAATGGTGTGATTGTGCTCGACCTGACCCGGGTGCTGGCCGGCCCGTACTGCACCATGCTCCTGCACGATCTCGGGGCGCGGGTGATTAAGATCGAGATCCCCGACACGGGCGATGATTCCCGTACGTTCGGCCCTTTCCTGAAGGATTTGAGCTTGTACTTCGCCAGCATCAACCGCGGCAAGGAAAGCCTGTCGCTCAACCTGAAGAAACCCGAGGGAAAGGAAATCCTGAAGAAGCTGGTCGCGAAAGCGGATGTCATCATCGAAAACTTCCGGCCCGGCACAATGGAAAAATTGGGACTCGGATACGATGAACTCGAACGCATCAACCCGCGCATCATCTATGCCGCCTCGTCAGGGTACGGGCACACGGGGCCCGACAGCCGAAAACCGTCCTATGACATCCTCGCGCAGGCGCGCGGCGGGGTCATGAGCATTACGGGCTGGCCCGGGGGGGAACCAACCCGCGTCGGCCTTTCGTTCGGCGACCTTTCGGCGTCGCTCTTCACGGCCGTCGGGATTAACGCCGCGCTGTACGAACGCGAAACCAGCGGTCGCGGACAGAAGATCGACGTCGCCATGCTCGATTCCCAGGTCGCCCTTCTCGAAAACGCATTGGTCCGGTACCAGGTGGACGGCGTACCCCCGGAACCACTGGGCCATCGGCATCCCACGATCGCCCCTTTCCAGGCGGTCAAGGCGCGCGACCGGTATTTTGTCGTCGCGATTGGAAACGATATCCTCTGGCAGAAATTCTGCCAGCTTGTCGAACACGACGAGTTGATGACCAATCCCAAGTTCGCGACCAATCGAGGGCGGTGCGATCACATAAAGGAATTGGATGAGATTCTCGCCGCAGTTTTCGCGGACAAAACGGCCGACGAATGGATGGCCCTGCTCGAAGAGGCCGGCATCCCGCACGCCCCCATCAACACGGTGGCGCAGGTCATGGAAGACTCACAGGTGTTGGACCGGCAAATGATCGTGGACATGGAGGATCCCCGTGTGGGCACGGTCAAACTCGCCGGAAATCCGATCAAGATGACGCACCTGCCCGAAACCGGAAAACGCGGCCGCACCCCCGAAGTCGGTGAACACAGTGCCGCCGTGCTCAAGGAATTCCTCCAATATACGACCGATCAAATCGCGGAATTGAAACAAAACGGGGTAATCTGATGTCCATGCGAACGGCCCGCATGCCACTGGCCGAGTGGGCGGAACAGTTACGTTCCGGCGCGGCGGATCCGGAAGACCTGGTCCGCCTGGCCTGCGACCGACTGGAGGCCGGAGAATCCGACATCCATGCCCTGCTCCCGGAACCGGGCCGTCGCGAACGCCTGCTGGAGGAGGCACAACGCCTGAAGAAACTCCATTTGGATCCCGCCACTCGCCCTCCCCTGTTCGGCATTCCGGTGGGCGTCAAAGATATTTTCCGCGTGGACGGATTCGAGACGCGTGCGGGAACCGATCTGCCGCCGGACGTGTTCGCGGGGGAGGAAGCCGTTTCCGTGCGCCGATTGAAGAACGCCGGTGCGCTCATACTGGGCAAAACGGTCACCACCGAACTCGCTTTTTCCGAACCCGGCCCGACCCGCAACCCGCACCACCCGGAACACACGCCGGGCGGATCGTCGAGCGGGTCCGCCGCGGCGGTCGCCATGGGCTATTGTCCGCTCGCGCTCGGCACGCAAACCATCGGTTCCATTACGCGTCCCGCGGCCTACTGCGGGGTGTATGGATTCAAGCCCTCCCAGGGCGCCATCCCGGGAGACGGGGTCATCCCGTTTTCGCCGTCCGTGGATCAGATCGGTTTTTTCACGCAGGACATCAACGGCCTTGCGCTGGCGGCGTCCGTTCTGTGCGATGGATGGAAGTCGCTCGACCGTCACGGCACAGGAGACGGGACGTATGTGCTGGGGATTCCGACCGGCAACTACCTGGAACAGGCATCGCCGGACATTCGTGCGTTTTTTGAAACGTACACGGCGCATCTGGCCAAAGCGGGTCATAAGCTGAAGCGGATGGATGTGTTTTCAGACATCGAAACCATCAACGCCGCGCATTACCGGTTGATTGCCTTTGAATTGGCCAAAGCGCACGCTCATTGGTATGACATGTACGGAGATCGATGCCGTCCGGGTACACGGCGCATGATGGAGGAAGGCCGCAAGATCCCACCGGAACAGGCGGCGCGCGACCGGGCGGGACGGGACAAATTGCGCGATCGAATCCTGTCGCTCTCCGTCGAGCAGGGCATCGACGCATGGATCTCGCCGGCCACCGTCACGCCGCCGCCCCGCGGGCTTGAATCCACGGGCAGTCCCTTGATGAATCTGCCGTGGACCCATGCGGGCCTGCCCACGGTTTCCATGCCTGCCGGGTTCGGCGCATCCCATTTGCCGATGGCCGTGCAACTGGCCGGCCATCATGGGAAAGACGGGAAACTGCTGGCGATCGCGGCCCAACTGCCCGAGCCGGTTACCGCTTCTCAAGCGCTTCCAGGATCAGCGTAACGCGCGCATATCCGGGATTCCGGTCTGAAGCCAACAGGTCGCATTCCACCAGGCGCCAAGGCGGGCGGGCCGACTCGGCGCGGTACAGCAGGTGTCCGATCCGGTTCAGGGGGGCCTCTTCCAGCTCAACTTCCATGCGTCGTACCGTCCAGCCTTCGGCCGCGGGGCCGGTTTCCCTCTGACGAATATCCGCCGCCACACCGGGAATCGTTTCCCGAATCAAGCCGGACAATTCCGGGGGCTGTCTATGATCCAACGCTTCAAAGGCCGCAACGGCTTCATGGTTGGCGCGTAACGCGGTGCGCATGTGCTGGAGCTGTTCCAAGTGCTCCGTCTTGCGTTCGATCCAGCGTATATAATCCGGTGTTTTACGTGCCGACCGCACGGTCAGCCAAAACCCCAACGCCAGGGCGACTATGGCCATCGCCCAAAGCAGCCGCATGCCGGAGATGTTCCACGGATTCTTCATAGGGTTTCCACCATTGTAATTTGATATCGCACCCGTTCATCCATCAGGGCATCCTGGCGATCCACCGATACCTCCCAACCCGGCATCTGAAAACGCTCGGAGAACAAATCAACCCGATCCCAATCGTCCGTAAAACCCCGAATCCATATTTCCCCTTCGCGCAGGGATAGTGATTCAATGGCCAGACCGGTTTCACGGGTCGTACGCAAAACCTCGTGCAAGAGGGTCGTCAAACGGGGGTCCAACGCTTTTCGGAAAGGCGCCGACAAGGCGTCTTGCTCGGTCTTTGCGCGTTCGGCAACCAGCATTTCCTGCCCCCGCACAAGCCTTTCGGACCCGGCAATGGCGCGGGCCTGTTCTTCCAGCCGGGATTGCGCCCGGGCATCGCGGTAATGCAAATGGGCCAACCAGCCGATATTCAGCGCACACAGCAATAGACCGGCGACCAGATACGTCACGGCCACACGCTTGCAACGCGCATATACCCAGGCACGAAACTGGGAATGTGACCTTGTATCGAGCCGAAAATTCCAGCGCATCAGACCGTCCTGCAACGCCCGCGTGCACAACGCTCGACACAAGAAAGTGGAAGGCTCTTGAGCCGTGCGGCCTTTCCTTGGAAGCGACAAGCGCTCTTCCACGTGTTGAATCGCGGACCCCGCCTCCGCCCCCGGCCCCACCCAAACCCAATCGATGGCCCCCTGTTCCGCCACCGCCGTTACATGAGTCCGCAGCACAAGTCGAATGCGGGCCAGCAAGTCCGTCACACCGGGCACTTCGTCGGATATCCGCGCATCCAGAACCGGACTCCAGCCATACCGGCTTCCGTATGAGCCTCTGTATTCCGAACCGCGCCCGATAACCAGAACGGTTCGATCGTACCCCGCATAGGCAATTACCCTGAGTGTATCGGGTGCGGCCGGCATTTCGATCTGTCCCTGGGTCCACAAGGCCAGTCCTTCATGATCGAGAATCACGGGATCAAATCCGACGCCCTGTAATTGTTCCAGCCGCTGTTCGACATCCGTTACCCGCCCGACAACGGCCAGTGCGCGGATGGTTCCGTTTTCGGACGCCTCCAGGGCGGGAAAACCGTACACACAGTGCTCCAGGGGAAACGGGAGCTGGACATCCAGGATTGACGGGAGCACTTTCCGGGCCTTTTGAACCGACGGGAACGGCGTGGACAGCCAGCGCGTTGTACTGTCCTGAACCGGAAGCGCCGCGGCCACGGCGGCACGGTTTTCATCGACTTCCCCACGGATATTTTGTGCGACCGTATCCACGTCGCCGGGGGCCCCGCTGAACCGCGTTTCGTGCGTGATGTCCTTTCCGGAACGCATGGACCGCACCACCACGACCCGTGAACCGGATACATCGATGCCGTAACAAACTGTGCACGGAATACTCATATGGGGTTCAAAGCGTCCATTGCAATATCCGGAGGGTTCCATCCCCGGCCCGGCGGGTCAACACCCGTAAGCGGGCCGTTTCTCCTTTCGCGTAGGCGCGGGCCTCGAGGGTGAAGAATTCACTTTTTACATCCAGATACCCATCCACGTCCTGCAAGGCCTGTTCATCGGCCATAGCCAGCAACCCATCCACGGATCGAAACGGCTCCTCTTCACGGGCCGCCAGAATATAGTGCACCAGGCGTTCCCGGTCATATCCCAGGATGCCCAGCAATACCTCTCTCGATGCCGTGTTGATATTGACGGGAATCGGGCGTGTGCGCGGAACGGGAAGAAGGGTTATGTGGTCAAGTATATCCGCCTCGAATTCGCGCGGGAACCGGTTCCTCGGGCGCCGTTCGAAATAGGACCGATCAAAACCGTCCACCAAAAGGAGTTCACGCCATGAAGTCAACCATGTACCGGACGCGCGGTACGGGGGGGATTGTTCCATATACCGATTGGTTCCGCGAAAATCCGCGGGGTCGGAATCCATCCATGCTTTCAGGGCTTCGACGCGCGCGACCGGCATGAAATCCCCGCACTGCGTCATGATATCCATCAGTATGCGTCCCGCCGGTGTCCGGTCCGCCCTGTCTGTCAGGACATGGACATTGTTCACATCGAAAAAGCGATTCTCATCGGTCACGCGAACCGTCACACCCGTCTCATCGGGCCATTCGAACTCCCGGTCCCGGACCCAGGGTTCCCGCAGATGATCCACCGAGATATCCTCTTTATCCGCGAATTCGCGCATGACGGCGAACACGGCTTCGGCAAGCGCGTTCCGAAGATGCCTCTGCCGGAGCGCCGCTTCTTCGACCCGCAGGGCGGCCCGGGCGCTTACCTGGGCCCGGACAATCAGCAACGAAATCGCCGCCAGCACCACCAGTACGACCACCAGTACAAAGCCCGACCTCCGCCGGCGCCGGGACCGGGACCGGACGGGTTCCGCGGGGCGCGACACGCGCCGATGTCGCATCAACAGAATCAACAGCTGCCGTGTACCCAATAATACGATCCCTCCAATCAGATAGGCCGCACTGAACGTCCACAGCGAAACGGCCCAGCGTTGTCCGTAAATTCCGGACACCAGCGCCGTAAGCAGGGATATAAACAGACACAGGCCGCCCAGTACGGCCAGCAGCAAGGACATTCGCCGCAAAAATCGCCGTCGTGCATGACGACGATGCAATTTCTTCTCCATTTCCATACGGGCGCGAGTAGCATTATGCATCGCACGATTATGCCTCAGATCACGGGCCAGTGCGACCTTAAAACACCCGCAACCCGAGAATCCGGCGGGGCAAAAGAAATGATCCTTTTCTTGACCCGCGGACTCTGTTTGTCCGATATAAAGGGTTTGACGGTACAATTCGATGATACGCTCAATTACGATGACGACTCCTATTCGAAGACTCCTATCCGGCGCGCTCTGCATGTTCGTGCTCACGAATGTGCCGGCCGGCGCGACCGGCATTCCTGAAAGCCCGAACCGCAAACCGCTGGAATCCCGGGCACGGGCCCATCTTGGAAAGGCGGACCGCGCCTTCGACGAAGAGAACCGGGCCGAGGCGGTCTTTCATTATCATTCCGCGCGATCGTTGTACGGAAAACTGCAAGAACAGTTTCCCGACTGGGAAGCCGATTATGTCGCGTATCGGCTTGATTATTGCGATACGCGGCTCCGGTCCATCCAGGAAGAAACGGAGGGGGACCCGTGGTACTGGTGGGCCCGGCAGAGAAACGAGTGGCAACACCAGCGCGCGGCCCTCGAGGCCCGTAACACGGCTCTCCGCGAAGAGAACCGGTATCTGCGCGAACAGTTGCGCGCCGCTGAAAACGCCCTGGAAAAATGGAACGGGGAAACAGCGGAGGTTGAAACACTTCGAGATGAACTCCAGCGCCTGCGTGAAGAAAACCGGCTCATGCGGCGCGCGCTTGAACGGAGGGAAACCCATGACGCGCCGGTCCCGCGCCGGTAACGATCGTCCGGCCGGCGATAGCCGGCCTGTCCGGCTCTAATCGAGCCATCGTTGGCGATCCGTCAGAAACACCTGGTCCAACTGTTGAGGCGGAAGGGTGAACCCCTGCGTCAGCGGAAAATCACCCGGAATCTGCAACTGTTGGATCATATACCACGACCGGTGACGGCCTGTCCGGAACCCGCGGAGATAGGGCTGATCCCTTGAAACGTGCGTCAGATACAAGCCTCGAACGGGCCGGACAAAATCGTTGACGTCGTAAAACTCGTCCAGGGTCACCGGCAAGTGCAGGGTGTTACGATTTCCATACCAGGCTGTCGCCCACGGCATATCCGAACACATCAGTTCACCCGGTTGCAGAAGATTGGACACGCGCATGATGAAGGGCGGATAATAAGGCGGATAGGGCAAACTCGCCCGCGGCGGCAGAAAGGTGAAAACGATCGGCAACGCAGACAGGATCACCAGTGCCGCAATGACACCGATATTGAGGATACGCACTTCCAATTGAAGCCGGTCCAGTAAAATCATAAAAAATGCCAGGCCGTACAGAATCACAATCGGCCAGAACATGTTGATAAGCTTCATGGTTTCGTCGCCGAACAGTCCTCCAAGAAACATCAACAGCAGAATGGATACGGCCAGGGCCCATCGGAACAGGTGTACGGGCCGCCGGATAAACCGGTAAAAGAACGTCACCAGGAACAGCGCTCCCAGCAGGCCGTCGCCCAGCAACCGGACATTCTCGGAATAGAATGTCTTTACATTGTTTATAAATTTGGGCTGCAACGAGGTCCACGCTGTTTCGAAATCAATCTCGGGCGCCAGGCTGCGCTCAAACGTATCCGCTTCAAACGCCTCGGTTTGATTCAGGGCCGTATAGGGCGCCAATCCCAGCAGGCCACCGCTGATAATCCGGTTACGGGCCAGCCAGGGCGAGATTCCAATCAGAAACGCCGCAATGAAGACCATGGCCCAGATCCCGCCGCGGCGGCCTCCAAGCGCCACCCCGTAAAACAACGCAAGCCCGGGCACCAGCACCACGGCTCCGTATCGCGTAAGAAAGGCCAGTACACAGAAAATCAACGAGAATACCATGGGCACCAGCCACCGGCGGAACGGCTTTCCTTCTTCCACATTACTCACGGCCACCAAGGCCGTGTAGAACGCGGCCGTGGCCCAGAACGTAAGAATGGACCGGCCGGTTCCGGATATACTCTCCGCCCAGACCACGTCACTCAGGAAATAGATCGTTACCCCCAACAGGGCCACTCGACCATCGAAAATCCGGCGTGCGATTAAAAACAAAAGAAGCCCCGTCAACAGGGCAAACAGATTATTCATCCAGACCACGTTGTTGTCCGCCGGATACACGCGCCGGCCTTCAATCTCGGTGGGAAATCCGGCCCGGGTGAGTCTGAACCAGCCCGCCAGCATCGCCGGATAAACCGGGGCATGGACGATATCCGGATGGGCATCGACGCGGGGATCCGATCGGGGGGACTTTTCGATAAGATACCACATACTGGCAGGCCGGACATACTGTGTAATGAGGCGTCCGTGCTGCATCATATTGCGGCCCAACTGGGCCTGATCCATGGAAACGGGATCTTTCAGGCCCCTGAACTGGGTCGCCGTATAGATCAGCATGACACTGAATATGAAGAGGAAATACAGCGCAACCTTGATGATTCGGTGCCCGATGCCCACATCCACGTTATACACCAGGTCCTGAATTCTTGATTCAAATGGTTTCGCCATGGATATTCGCCTGCCTGACTGTTTATCTGTTCAACAATGCCCCTCTATCGGCCTTCTGAACGACGTCTGCATACTATGCCGTCCGTTTTCGTTTCTGCAACGAATAAAACGCGGCTTTAGCGCTCACGGATCCCGTATTGGTTCAGCTTGCGATGCAGGGTCCGCCGGCTGATACCCAGCTGGCGGGCCGCCCGGGACCGATTGCCTCCTTGCGCCTCCAGTGCCTTGAGAATATGCTCACGTTCGGCATCCTCCAGCGACATGTCCGGCTTCGAGCGCGTCGAGGGCGACTCGCCCGTTTGCTCCCGAATCGCCGCCGGCACATCCCGCACCGTGAGCTTATTCTGACGCGAAAGAACCACCATGCGTTCAATGGCATTCTTCAGCTCACGGATATTGCCGGGCCAGTCGTACCGCATCAGGATTTCCATGGCCTCGGAGGTCAACCCCTCCACGGGTTTGTTATTTTCCTTTGAAAACGACGCCAGGAAACTCTGCGCCAGCAGGGGAATATCCTCGCGCCGCTCCCGCAGGGGAGGAAGATTGATCACCACGACATGCAGGCGATAAAACAGATCGTCGCGAAATTTCTTTTCTTCGACCATCCGCTGCAGATCGCGATTCGTGGCGGCAATAAGCCGTACATCGGATTCGAGTGTCTCGCGTCCGCCCACCCGTTCAAACCGGCGCTCTTCAAGTACGCGCAGGATTTTAACCTGCACACTGGGATCAATCTCGCTGACTTCGTCGAGGAAGATACTGCCGCCGTCAGCCAGTTCAAATCGTCCCGCCCGGCGTTCGACGGCGCCCGTGAAGGCGCCCCGTTCATGACCGAACAATTCGCTTTCCAACAGGGTCGGAGACAGCGCCGCGCAGTGCACGGCTATAAACGGCCCCTGCCGGCGCGGGCTCAGCCGGTGAATCGCATGGGCCACCAATTCCTTGCCCGTTCCGCTTTCCCCCTGAATAAGCACCGTGGCCCGGGAGGGCGCCACCTGGCGGATTGTTTCGAACACCTCCCGCATCGGCGGCGAATCCCCGATCATGTTTTCCATTCCGTACTTTTCATCAAGCTGCTCCCGCAACGTCCGGTTTTCGATTTCCATGGCGCGGTTGCGCAAGGCGCGCTTGAGCAACAGATCCAACTCGTCCAGGTTAACGGGCTTGGTCAGAAAGTCGTGCGCGCCGCGCTTCATGGCCTCAACCGCCGTCTCGATACTGCCATAGGCGGTCAACAGGATGCAGACCGGCTGCGGGGTTCGGGCCAGCAATCGCTGCAACAGGCTCAAACCGTCCATGCCCGGCATGCGCAAATCGGCCAGGACAACGTCGACCGGATGGTCCTCGACGATTTCCAGCGCCCGGGCCCCGTTTTCCGCGAGCACCACTTCATAATTCCGCCGTAACGCGCGGGCCAAACCCTCACGTGTACTCTTCTCATCATCTACAATGAGTATCCGGTTCTTCTTCATGTTGCCCCGTTCCCCGTTTCGTTTCCGTTCCCCGGGCGGTGCGCCTTCAACAACCGGACACGCCGCTCGTCGGTGGGGAGATATAGAATGAACGTTGTGCCTTCATGAGGACGGCTGTCCACTTCAATTTCCCCGCCGTGTTCCCGCGCTATGCGCTGAACGATCATCAAACCCAGCCCCGACCCCTCCTTTTTCGTGGTCTGATACGGTTCAAAAATCCGGCCCAGTTCGCGGGCGTCGATTCCCGGCCCCGTATCCACAAATGCCACCGCCACAAAGGGTTCCTTGACATACACGGATACCTTCAGCGCCCCTCCGGAAGGCATGGCCTCCAGGGCGTTCTTGACGATATTGTAAAACGCCTGCTTGATCTGCGCCCGGTCCACTTTTACCACGGGCACCTCGTCATCGCATTTTATTTCAACCCATACGCCGCGATCTTCAATCTCGTTCTGCAAAAACCCAACGGATTCCCGTAACAGTTCCCGGATATCAGACGATTCAAAGTTCGGCAAGGTCGGCCGCACGGCGCGTAAGAACTGGTGAATAATCCGGTCCAGCCGGGAAATCTCCCTTTTGGAAACGTCCAGCAACTCCATCAAGGAGGCCCGGCTCTCTTCGGGGAGATCCCCCACTTCACGCTCCAGCAACTGCAAATGGATGTTGAGGGAATTCAAGGGATTGCCTATTTCATGCGCGACGCCCGCCGCCAGAAGGGTTACGGCCTGGAGCCGCTCCGACTGCAACGTTTGCGCATGATGCTCGCGTTCCCGCGTTACATCCCGCAGGATCAGTACCGCCCCCTTCTCTTTCTCGTCCACCAGGGACAACGGAACGACATAGAAATCGAGAAACCGGTGTTCCGGATAGGAAATCTCGATCTCGCGACTCGCCAGGCGCGACCATTCCCCCTCGTCCAGATCCAACACCCGATTCCAATTGATTTCCTGCAAATACCGGTCGATCGGCTGGTTGCCGGCCTCTTCGACCTTGAAGCCCAGCAACCGACCGGCGGCACGGTTCGCATACAGGATACGCCCGCTCTCGTCGAGGACAATGAGCCCTTCATGAATGGCGTGGAATATCGTTTCCAGCAAACCCTTCTCACCGGCCAGGCGGAGAAAATGCGTCTGCAGGCTCCCCGGATCCAGCCGGTCCAGCCGCTCAATCAATTTATCCACAAAACCCGACTTGATCGGCATGGCTCTCCCTTTCGTTAAACAAAGCCTACGAAAAAGAAACCAACAAATAAAGCAGGGAAAACAGGTCGCGATAGCCGGACATTTTCACACCCCGCCCGCTTTGACAGAACGCCCGATCCTGTGGTACGTTTCACCCATCTTTGGTGATTATCGCCATGAACGGGTCTACACAACGTCGCGTGCTTGTGTTGAACCGGTTATGGCAGGCCATCAATATCTGCAGCGCCGAGCGCGCAATGGCTCTGCTGTATACCGGTCACGCACAGGTTGTTTACGAGGAGGGGGGAAGCTTCAATACGTTCTCCTTCGGGGAATGGTGTGACTTTTCCAACAATCATGACGGCGACGACGTTATTCACACCATTTCCATTCGCATCCGCGTACCGAAAATCATTGTTCTGTTGTTTTTTGACCGGTTTCCGACCAAGGAAGTCAAGTTTACCCGAAACAACCTGTTCGAACGCGACCGGAATACCTGCCAGTATTGCGGCCGGCATTTCGAACGCAAGGATTTGAATATCGATCATGTTATTCCGCGCCATCACGGTGGGCGCACCACGTGGACCAACGTGGTGTGCAGTTGTATCCCCTGCAATCGCCGGAAAGCCAACCGCACACCCGAACAGGCCCGCATGCGCCTGATCCGCCCTCCCCGAAAGCCCCGCTGGCGACCGTTTATCGAAATCACTTTTTCCCAAACGGCCGATCACAGTTGGCGGCACTTCATCGACCTGGCCTACTGGAATGTGGAGCTGGGACAGGATTGAATTTCGCCCCGGCGCCGCATCGAAGATTTATGTTTTTGGGCTTTGCAAGAAATCATCTTGTGGGTATGTTGGAAAGCAAGGCGGATCGTTGATTTCATCGAAGGAGCAGCACGGTGACCATCCACGAAGATCTTGGGTACTACAACTCGGAAAACGGGTGCCCGCACGATTGCGAAGAATACATGATTGAGTGCAATGTATGTGGATCGGAATTTTGTTCGCGCTGTTATCCGGACACCAACATCTGCGGTGAATGCGCCAAATCCGAGTTCGATTTGGAAGAAGGGGAAGAAGAAGAAAAAGGCGACCCGGACTTTGAAGACGTGCCCAGCCTGAAGAAACTCATGGCGGAAGACGAAGCGATGGAAGAAATCATCCGGGACGACGTCACCGCCCCCCCGCAGGCACCGAAAAAGGAAAAGACCCGGGCCAAATCCTGATGGCGCCTTTCCCGAAAGCCCCCCCCACCCCGGAACGGCTTGTCCGGCACGCTTTTCACCGCCCGAACACGATGAGCCCCCTCCCGGAGGCGCCCTGAACCGGTAAGCGGCTCGTTCATCCGTTCCCGCCTCGACACCTTCCGCCCCGCCCCCTATACTGGCCCGTATGTCTGAAGCATCCGCCACACCCATGATGAATCAATACCGGGCTCTGCGGAACCGGCTTCCGTCGGATACCATCCTTTTTTTCCGGCTGGGCGATTTCTATGAGATGTTTTTTGACGACGCGAAGGTCGCCGCCCAGATCCTGGACATTGCTCTCACCAAGCGCAACAAGGTGCCCATGTGCGGAGTCCCGTACCATGCCGCAGAAGGATACTTGAGCAAGTTGATCCGGGCCGGAAAGAAAATCGCCATATGCGAACAGGTTGAAAACCCGGAAGAGGCACGCGGCGTCGTACGACGAGAGATCGTCCGCATCGTCACACCGGGCACCATCCTCGAAGAAAACGTGCTCGAATCCAAACAGAACAATTACCTGGCAGGACTGTGCCTGCGCGGGAAGACATACGGCCTGGCCCTGCTTGACCTGTCCACGGGTATGTTCTGGATCGAGGAAGCGTCGGAATCGGACGCCATACACGACAACCTGTTCCGCCACGCTCCTTCCGAATGCGTGGTTCCCGAAGAACAACTTGAAAACCCGGCCATCCGTTCGCTGTTTGACCAAAACACGTCCGTACTGACCCCTCACGAGGATTGGCCGTTTGAATATGACATGGCTTCCGATCTGTTATCCCGTCATTTCAACGTGCATTCGCTACGGGGATTCGGATGCGACGACCGGAAAGCGGGCGTCGGCGCCGCAGGCGGCGTTCTCCATTACGTCACCCAGGAGCTTCGAAGACAAGCGGGCCATATCACCTCCATGCGAATGAAGAACCCCTCCGATTACCTACTGCTCGACGAGGCGACATTGGCCCATCTCGATATTCTCCCCCTTCGCGGCGCCGGCCAGACGGCCCCGGCCCCCAGTTTGCTGGGCACACTGGATTCAACCCGGACCGCCATGGGCGGACGATTGTTGCGCGAATGGTTGCTGCGACCTCTTACGAACCCGGCGGAAATCCAACGCCGACACGAAGCGGTCGGGGCTCTGGCGGATGATCGCCGGCTGCTCGGGCAAATCCGAACGCTTTTGTCGGAAGTCAGGGATATGGAAAGACTTATATCACGCCTGACCGCCGGTTCCGGCAATGCGCGAGACATCAACGCCGTTGCCCAATCGCTGGACGGTCTCCCCGAAATCCAGGCCCTTCTGAAACATCAGACCACGGATACCCTTGCCCGGCTGGGCGAGCACATCACCCCCCTGCCGACACTGGCGGCACACATACGGAAGGCCATAGTGGACGAACCCCCCATTACCATTCGGGAGGGCGGGGTCATTCAAAAAGGGTATCACGAGGAACTCGATGAATTGCGCGACGCCGCCAGCCAAGGCCGTCAATGGCTGGCGGAATACCAGACGCGTGAACAACAGAGAACCGGCATCAAGAATCTGAAGATTCGGCACAACAAGGTATTCGGCTACTACATTGAAGTGACGAAGAGCAACCTGGCCGATGTGCCGGCTGAATACACACGCAAACAAACCCTCGTCAACGCCGAACGGTTTATCACCCCGGAATTAAAGGAGTACGAAAACAAGATACTGGGCGCCCATGAACGCGCCGTCCAACTGGAATACGAATTGTTCCTCAACGTGCGGGACGCCGTCGTTGACGAAACCGTGCGCCTTCAGCAAACCGCGCAGGCCCTGGCGGAACTCGACGTACTGGCATCGTTCGCGGAACGGGCCCTGGCATCGCGCTATGTCCGCCCGCGCATGACGGAAGGCGATGCGGTACGCATTGCCGACGGACGGCATCCGGTGATCGAGCACATGACAGGGGCCGAACCGTTTGTTCCGAACGACACCCTGCTGGACGGACACGAAAACCAACTCGTCATCATCACCGGCCCGAACATGGCCGGAAAATCCACCTACATCCGCCAAGTGGCCCTGATCGTTATCATGGCACAGGCCGGTTCCTTTGTGCCCGCCGCCGAAGCGGAAATCGGCCTGGTGGACCGCGTCTTCACCCGTGTGGGAGCCAGCGACGACCTCGCCCGCGGCCGAAGCACGTTTATGGTGGAAATGCAGGAAACCGCAAACATTCTCGCCAATGCCACACGGCGCAGCTTGATCGTGTTGGACGAGATCGGCCGGGGCACCAGCACCTTTGACGGGATCAGCATTGCCTGGGCCGTGGCGGAGCATCTTCACAACCATGAACGAACGAAAGCCAAAACGCTTTTTGCCACACACTATCACGAATTAACCGACCTCGCCCGCACGATGCCCGGCGTGAAGAATTACAACGTGCTCGTTCGCGAAAAGAATGACCGGATCGCTTTTCTTCGAAAAATCGTTCCGGGAGCGGCCGATAAGAGTTACGGCATCCAGGTTGCCCGCCTTGCCGGCCTGCCCGACGACATCATTGATCGGGCCAAGGAAATTCTTTTCAACCTCGAAGAAGGCGAATTCGGCGAAGGCGGGCAACCAAAATTGGCCCAACGACGGCCCCGTAAGGCCCGCGACGAACGAAACCAGTTATCCCTCTTCGACGCGGCGAAAGACGAATAGAGCGCATCCGGCCCACCGGCCTCCGATACAACGGGTAATCCCGTGAACATACCCCCGATCGAGAGAACCCCTGTTCGGGCTTTTGCGGCACTCGGTTCGTTTTTACTGGACAATTTCAACGGCTTCGTGTAGACATGCCTTGAGTTGAAGACGGATACCGGACAACCGAAATTGTCGTCTCAATGTGCGCCCTTACAATCCGCAAAAGAGGCCGCTTTTGCGCTGGAATCCAACCTGGTTGAATTCGCCGCGTTCCGCGCGCGGTCCCGGAATGTGAGCTGTCATGAAGACGAGGAACTGTTCTGGACCGAGTGTACCTTTCGGAGGGGATATGCCAACCAGGTCATCCGAACACGCCTTGTAACCCGAAAGGCGAAACCGCGCATCGGCGAAATGATCGCTCATTTTCGAACCCGAAAACTTCCTTTCAGTTGGATCGAAACACCCCTTTCCGAACCCGCTTCACTCGGATCACTGCTTGATCAGTCTGGATTCGTATGCCGTACCGAAACGCCGGGGATGAGTCTGACCCTGAACCATCCGCCGGTCCCGGCTACCCTCTCCGCCGCCTTCCGAATGGATCGGATACGGGATCGGCAAGCCCTGCAGGCCTGCTTCGCCCTCGCGCACTCCGGTTTTAACATGCCGCGCCGATACTTTCGCTTTAATGCGGATCTTTTCAACGAACTGGGCGCGGACGAACAATCGCCATGGCGCTACTTCGCCTGCCGCCATCAGGACCGGACGGTGGCCATGTGCTCGTTGTTTCTGGGCCGGGACTCCGCCGGCATCTTTGGGTTGACCACACGGCCCGGGTGGCGCCGAAGAGGTATTGGAACGCTCATGGCCCGGATGCTTCTGGCCGAGGCCAACCAGTGGCCCGAAGACGCGG
>SLKG01000021.1 GCA_007134735.1 Kiritimatiellia bacterium | reverse complement strand
TCTTTCCAAACGCTATGAACAGGATGAGCTCAACCTGCACCTTGTTCATGGCGCTGCTTTATTGAACAGTCAGGATGAAAAACTCAAGCCAAATGGCATCTGGGGTGATGAAAACCCTCAAGTCTCCAATATTCAAAGCCATGCTTGGTTTCTACCAAGAAAACGTACACTATTAGCACCTTTTGGTGTAGGAACAGTTGACCAAACCTTCTTAAGTGTACTGAAATCAAGGCATTTTTTCTTGCGGTTGTTTGGTCTCAGCCATAAAATCCTCATCTTTGACGAAGTGCATGCCTATGATGTCTATATGACAGAGATTTTCAAGACTTTGCTTCATTGGTTGAACGCGGTAGGGACTTCAGTCATCATCCTATCTGCAACATTGCCTCTCCAAACTCGCCAAGAACTCATGCAGGCTTATGGTGTAAGTGAAGTTGTCAAAGAAAAAGTTGATTTTCCCCGCCTTTCATCCGTTTCAGAGGGACAACCACAGGTAATCAGTGCTGGTAAATTCTCATCAAGAAGGATCCAGCTTGGCTGGATTGAAAAAGACATCAACACCATCACCCAAACACTAAAAAACAAACTATCTGAAGGTGGGTGTGCCGCAGTATTATGCAACCGGGTTAAGCGTGCGCAGGACGTGTACAATGCAGTTAATGATGTTTTCAGAGACACGGATACAGAAGTTATCCTTTTCCATGGTCGATTTCCTTTGTGTTGGCGCAAAGATATTGAAACGCAGGTCTTATCCAACTTTGGCAAAGAAACAAACAGCCGTCCCAAATGCTCTATTGTCATTGCCACCCAAGTAATAGAACAGAGCCTTGATCTTGACTTTGATTTCATGATCACAGACCTAGCACCGATTGACCTGCTTATCCAGCGCATAGGTAGGCTGCACCGGCATGAAAATTCAAGCAACCCACCTGCCCGCCCGAAAAACCTCAAACATCCACTGTGCATCATCAGTGCACCTTCTCTTGGGGACGACTCAGCCATGCCGGCTTTTGGTTCCGACTCCTTCATATATTCGCCTTATTTTCTTTACCGAACCTTGCTTGCTTTAGCGAATCGCAAGTCACTGATGCTGCCTGAAGAGACCGATGAATTGATCGAAAATGTGTATTCGTTAGAGCCTTTAGCTTCTTTCACGGATGAGGTCTGGGAACAACTTAAGACTTTACAATCTGAGATGTTGGAAAAACAGGCTGAAAGCGCTCGTAATGCACATAATTACTTGATACCGCTCAGTACCTCATCATTTCTGGGCAGCCTGAGCTCATCATTCAGTGATGACCTGCAAGGTTTTTCAAAACGGGTTTTGCATGCACCAACCAGAGAAATCTCACCCTCAATTAATATTGTCTGTTTAGTAAAAAGTGATGATGGCATTCATATCCTTGATGACCCGCAGCCCATCAATTTAGAAGAACCTCTATCCACCCATCAGGTGAGATCATGCCTGATGGCAAGTATCACCGTTAGTGATTGGCGTGTCATCAGGTACTTCATAAACATTCCTGAAGCCATCCCAGAATCCTTCAGGCAAACTGCAGCGCTACGTTGGCATTATCCTGTGATATTTGAAGGAAAGACATTTTCAGGTGACACATTCACCCTACACCTTAATAGGAACAAGGGATTGCAGATGAAAATCTAATCACAAAGAAAGGAGGTCAAACGATATGAGAAATCAATGCATGTATGTTCTACACAGGAGGTGCCATGGAAATATCCTATAACTTGCTCAAAGAGCCATGGTTACCGTGCATCGAAGAAAATAACCAGTTGGTATCACTCTCTATTCTTGATGTTGTTGCAAAGGCGCATAAGCTAAAAGAAATACAGGGTGACTTACCAATCGTCACAGGCGCGCTCTATCTCTTTGTGATTGCATTCATAAAAAATGTCCTTGATCTTCAAAACGAAGATGATTGGGCGGAACTGTGGCAAAACGGGAAATTCCCCCAAGATGTTTTTATAGAATATGCCAACCAGTGGGAAACTCGTTTTGACCTTTTTGATGCTGAACACCCTTTCTATCAAGACCCTCATATCGGTCAGCGGGAAAAAGATAAAAAGATGCTTCCTAAGGGAAAACAAGCTGAGCCTGTAGGCATATCAGGATTTCTAATGCACTTGGCGTCCGGCAATAATGCTACACTATTTAACCATACACTTGACTCATTGCCAACCTATTATAAGCCGGATGAGGCTGCTCAACTCCTTATCATGTGGCAAGCATTCAGCTTCGGTGGGTTTTCAAGTGCCAGCATTTCAAAGCACTATAAGGATTCGGCCTTTACCCGTAGCATTTTGTTCTTGAATAAAGGGCAATCGTTGTTTCAGTCCCTGATGCTGAATCTTACCCCTGTCGAGCATGACCCTTTAAAACCTCTAGGCGATGATCAGCCAGCTTGGGAAGTTGCGGATCCTTTTCACTCAGATCGTTTTGATCCAGCTGGCATGCTCGATTTTCTGACTTGGCAAAGTAGACGAATACTCCTCATTCCAGAGAAAAATAATGGAGAGGTTGGTGTGAGTTCTATTCTGATCGTACAAGGGCATCGGTTAGTTGAGACCTTCAGCAATCCCTTTTACCATAACCGCATTCAACAAAAAGGTAGCAAACAAACCATCAGACCCATGCGCTTTTATCAAGGTCGCTCTCTTTGGCGGGACAGTGCTGCAATCCTGAACGTAAGATCACCCCATACGGAAGCGCCTTTGCCCGTTCAATTGTCAGCAACTCTCCAAGCCGATCAAATACTTGACACAACTTCAATTCAACTTGACTTAATCGGCATGTGCACCCAGCCCGGCCAAAAGAAAGTCTTTTTCTATGCTTTTGAAACATTTTCTGCACCATCAGCCTATCTCGGAAACGATGAATTACGTTATGAATTAGAAAAAGGGCTCGAATGGGCAGAACAAGTTCGGTCAAATCTCTACATTGCAGTCCGGGACTTGGCTCGTTTCTTTGTTGTTCCCATGCATGACCTTGAAAATGTGCGCACACCCAGCAAAGACGGTAATGTCTTATATGATACCGACCCATTAATGCAACATTGGAATGTAGAACATCCTTATTGGGGATTGCTCGAACCTGCCTTTTATGACTACCTTGTTACACTGCCTGAGTCAGATGATGCCCATCAGAGATGGCAGAATGCCATTCGTCAGGCAGCCAGAACCGCTTTGGAAATAACGGCAAACCAAGTCGGCACATCGCCGGCGGGTTTGAAAGCTCGTGCGAAAGCAGAAAATACTTTATATCGCCTGATGTATAAAACACTTAATCCTGATGAAATGGAGTAATCAATGACAGATGAAGTCCAAATCCACCCATATATTGAATACCTGTATTCCTTAGCGAGTCAAGGACAGCGTGGTGCTTTAGCTGACCTCAGAAGAGGTTTATCAGAACCGCCGGCAACAGCCCCAGTCATGTTCTCATATGTGGCACGCTGGGTACCTGAAGATGCTCGTTATTCATGGACGGAAAAAGTCTATTACCTGATTGCCGGGTTGTTTGCTTACTATCAATCCGGTAGTGGCACGGAAAGTAAGAGACGGATCACCATCGGCAATTTTGGTGATCATTGTCGGATAGCCGCTAAAAAAGGTTCTCAATCCGCATCCTTTGAAGCGCGTTTTTCTACACTTCTAAAGGCCAATCCAGAAGACCTTCCCATCGTCCTGCGGCAGATGATAAGTCTGCTTAAATCAACCGATGTTCCCATCAATTGGAATCAGTTGTTCCATGACCTAAAGCGATGGAACAGCGAGTCACGATATATCCAACGTCAGTGGGCCAATAGTTATTGGTCATCACCTAAACGTGATGACAAAGAAAACCAACCAGAAAGCACATTAGAGAAATAGGAGATCACCATGTTTATAGAATTACATATGCTGCAAAACTTTGCACCCTCAAACCTCAACCGTGATGACACCAACAATCCTAAGGATTGCATTTTTGGGGGTGTCAGACGTGCTCGTATATCAAGCCAATGCATCAAACGCGCCATCAGGCAGCATCCGCTGTTTGAGAAGACAACAGAAATGCCCATTGCAAAACGGACACGTTTTCTCGCCCGTGCATTGTCACAAAGGCTGGTTGATGCTGGTAAGCCTGAAGAAGATTCGAAAACTGCTGCCGCCCATTTTGTCGGGGCCATCTTAGGGGGTATGGACTCAAAAAATCAAGAACGCAGCAAAGTATTGTTTTTTGTCAGTGAAGAAGAAAAACAAACCCTTACCAAACTGATTATTGATAACTGGGACGATGTCTTAGAGGGAAAGGTTGACAAATCCTCTCAGCCTGTAAAGGATTACAAAAAGGAATTTTCCAGCAGGACATCCGCACCCGGTGTGGCCATGTTTGGCAGAATGCTGGCCGAAGACCCAAACTTGAACATTGATGCTGCCTGTCAGGTCGCGCATGCCATCTCGACCCATCGCGCCAATATGGAGTTTGATTTCTTTACGGCGGTTGATGACCTTCAAGAATCTCAAGAAACGGGTGCAGGTATGATGGGAATTACCGGGTTTAATGCCGCCACTTTCTATCGTTATGCACGAATCGATTTTGACCAGCTTGTAAGAAATTTGGATGACCTTGCCCTTGGTAGAAAAACCGTTGAAGCATTCCTTAGGGCTGCTGCCCATGCCGTACCTACTGGCAAGCAAAACAGCTTCGCAGCTCAAAATCCACCCTCTTTTCTGATGGCGGTCGTCCGTGATGATGGTATGTCATGGTCGCTGTCCAATGCTTTTGAGAAACCGGTCTTTGCCAAAAGCAATCAGAGTTTGCTGGAAGCGTCTGTTAATGCACTGGATTCTTACTGGTCTGGGCTGGTGGAATTTTTCGGTCAGGAACCACAACCGGTTGTTGGTCTGGTTGGCATACAGCCTGAACTGGCAGCACTTAAGCCATTTGTGGTAAAAGACTTTCAAGGCTGGGTTAACACAACCATATCAGCCTTACCAAAGGAGTGAGCGAATGCCAACATTACTGTTGAGACTACAGGCGCCGATGCAGTCATGGGGTATCTCAAGCCATTTCACCAGCCGTGACACAACCCGTGAACCCACCAAAAGTGGTGTGATTGGACTAATATGTGCCGCAATGGGTCGCCCAAGAGATGCCGATATATCTGACCTAGCCGCATTAAAAATGGGTGTGCGTGTTGATCGAGAAGGTATTCTTCAAAAAGATTTCCATGTTGCCCAAGATATTTTACAGGCTGATGGCAAGAAAACAAAAGGTACCGAGATTTCAGATCGATACTACCTCTCAGATGCAGTCTTTCTGGTTGGAATAGAAGGCCCCCAAGCAATTCTGGAACAAATTCAAACTGCATTGAAATCCCCCCATTGGGCGCTTTACCTTGGTCGGAAAGCCTTTCCTCCGGGTAAGACGGTCTGGTTGCGTGATGGATTACAGAATGAGCCCTTGCTCGAAGCTTTGAAAAAGTATCCTGCACTGATTCAAGACACACAAGAAAGTCTAAGGGTCGTGCTTGAATCAGAAGTCGGCGAATTTGCTCGAGTGGATGTGCCAATCAACTTTGCCGAGAGGCGTTTTTCAAGCCGCAGAATCCACATGAGTCGGATCAATTCACCGGACTATCAGGAGGTGTGACGTGTACCTTTCAAAACTCTTACTGGATCCAGCCAGCCGACAGGTGCAAAGCGAATTATCCAACCGCTACGAGTTACACCGCACGCTGACAGCCCAATTCCCATCAGAAAAACGAAGCGATATTAACCTGCTCTATCGACTTGAAATTCCTGACCAGCAGATTTACCAGCCCATCACCTTGCTGGTTCAAACCAGCTCTGAGCCTGATTGGTCAGAACTTGCTAGGTTAGGTTTGTTAATCGATTCGCCGCAAGTGAAAAATTTCGACCCTGACTTACCCACCGGAGCCACTTATTTTTTCAGGTTGCTGGCTAACCCCACCATGCGTAAAAAACAAGCTGATGGAAATAGCAAACGCATAGGTTTGTACAGTACAGAAGCGCAACATGATTGGCTTCAGCGCAAAGCGCAGCAAGGTGGTTTCCGGGTTGAATCATTCAATCTATTGGACATGGGCATGCTTGAATCCATCAAAAGAAAAAATGACCACATCCATAAAATCAAACAGCTCGCGGTTCAATTCGATGGGATTTTGAATGTGATCGACCCGGATTTAATAAAACACGCATTGGTACATGGAGTTGGCAGTGCCAAGTCTTTTGGATTCGGCTTGCTTTCACTGGCAAAGCGTTAGTAATTCGCTTTATCAGTTAACGTGTCAAAATCATTCTTGGTGGAAAAGAGGTAGATATGGCCATTAACCTGCACGAATTACCCCGTTTACGGGATAGTCTTTCCTATCACTATATCGAACACGCCATTGTTGACCGCAAACAAAATGCCATTGAGTACATTCAGGCTGATGGAAGAACCCTTGTCCCGGTGGCTGCCATCAGCCTGATCATGCTTGGGCCAGGCACCAGTCTCTCTCATGCTGCCATGAAAGTATTAATGGAAAATGGGTGCAGCATTCTATGGGTGGGTGAAGATGGAATCCGTTGTTATGGGCAGGGGTTGGGCGAAACCCGACGAGCCTATCATTTGATTCGTCAAGCTGAACTGGTGTGTAACAGCACATCGCGGGAACATGTCGTCCGTAAAATGTATCAGATGCGTTTTGATGAAACCTTACAAGAAGGTCTCACCTTGGCACAAATCAGAGGTAAAGAGGGTGTCCGTGTTCGGGAGACCTACAAAAATGCAAGTCAGGAATTCGGTGTTCCCTGGCATGGTCGCCGATACGATCGCTCAAACTGGGGCCGGGCAGATACAATCAACCGGACATTATCGGCAGCCAACGCCTTACTGAATGGCATTTGTCATGCTGGTATCGTTGCAGGGGGGTATTCACCTGCACTGGGTTTTGTCCACACAGGTCGAATGATGTCATTTGTTTACGACATTGCTGACCTTTACAAAACCGAACTATCGATACCTGCTGCTTTTGAAACCGTGGCTGAATCGGACTTGAAAACTGAGGCCAGGGTCAGGGCATTGTGCAGAGAACGTTTCAAAGAAGCCCAATTGCTGAAGCGCATTCTTGCTGATATTGACGCGTTATTGGAAGTTCCTGAAAATGTCGAAGCCAGCTTTGCCCTTGATCCCCCCTCTGAATTGTGGAAGGAGTTATTCAGTCATGATCGTTATGATCCTTGAAAAAGTAACAACCGGTCTGCGGGGTGAATTAACGCGCTGGTTAATTGAACCACATAGCGGAATCTTTGTCGGTCATGTATCTGCACGTGTGCGTGAGGCACTGTGGGATAAATGCATCCAGAGGAAAAGGGGTGGAGGCGTCATTCAAATTTGGAGCACCAACTCCGAACAACGTTTTGCTATCCGGATGCAGGGCGATACCAGCCGGAACCTTGTTGAAGTTGAAGGATTACAGCTGATAAAAATTCCGGGCGAGTTTCCAAAGGCTGACCGGCTTAACCTCCTGTTAGAAGATCAAGATAAATAATTTACTAGGACACCTAGGTAAATGTAGTAGAATATATTTAAAATTTTTTTGACCATAAAGGGTTTTCCCCACACACGTGGGGGTGTACCGCTGTAGTATCCAGGGGT
>SLKG01000028.1 GCA_007134735.1 Kiritimatiellia bacterium | reverse complement strand
TGGTTTTGAAGTGACCTTTACTGGCTGGTTTTAAGTGACCCCTGACAATAATAGCGAATTGATCGATTGGGATATAACCCCAATAACGGAAGCACAGATTGGGCAATGGATTTGTGCTCAAGGCGATATTCCGGATGATCGATATGATATATGGGAGCTATCCATTGCAGATGACCGATCGTTTTACCTGCGCCTGTTTCTTTATGATCAAGTGTGGTTAAGAAATGGCTGGGCTCTCGGTTTTGAGATTATCGGTACTTATTCCGTGGAAAACGGGGACCTCTTGGTGAACAAGGCATTCAAAGTTCAGGGCGATATGCTAGAAGAGATAACAGACGAAGGCATTGTACCCTTTGTGCGCGATGAGGTTCTCACGCTCCGCTATGAAGAAGCTTGTGATCGTCTGATTGTATTACTTCCTACAGCAAGAGATTCCCGCATGGTGTTGCGTTTCCAGAGATAGGCAAAGAGTGGGGCGTTACTTAATGGCGGGCTGCCCAAAGGACCGAGTGGGACGATACTTTAACGGCGTGTTGCCCAAATCGAATCACGTGATGAATTCCGGTCGGCGAGGCCGCCGACCCTCCCGAATTCCCAAGAAATCAGCGAATTAAGTGGGAGGGACCGCGGCCTCGCGGTCCTCTTTTCGATTTGGGCAACACGCCGTTAAGGTATCGCCCCGATCGGCATTTGATTGCAGGAGTTCATGATGAAGATCCGTTTATTGATCACAGCAATGAGTATCCCGGCTGTCTTGTTGGTCAATGGATGCGTCTCTGCGGGTGTGCAGGAAGGCCGATGGGAGATTGATGATGGTGAGAGAGCGATTGCGTCAGGTTGGTGGCACTATAGTGTCTACCACCTCTCTGGGGATGGACATTATCCATCCAAATCAACTCAGTCATGGACAAATTACCTTCGCGAAGTATCCGGTCGGTTGACGCTGTTCTACGAGCATGGCGATCCATATTTGAACGCAGAGATCTCTAATGGAGTATTCTGTGGGTCCTGGGATACCTGGCATATAAATGGCCGGCGAGCGTGCAGAGGCTATTTCATAGATGGCGCTGCGGTTGGTGTGTGGGTGTGGTGGGATACTCGTGGTCGAATAGTTGAGATAGATTTGAGGGGCGACGATCGTCGTTTAGCGAAGCACCGTATTTCCATGTGGCCAAATCAGCAGTTAAGATCGGAATACATCGTTATCGGAGAGCGGGAGATTTATACTCGTTGGTCAAGGAGAGGGCGGCTGTTTGATCCTGCCGACGAGTAGGGCGACGGATCTTTGACTTCTGGCATGACATCTGAATTGACTATCGGCCTGTTCTTCCCTTTATACCGAACAGAAGTCCTGCGCCCAGAAGCAATAATCCCGTCGTACCCGGCTCAGGGATTACCACGCCGAAATAGCTGTTGACGAAATTCCCGTTCAACTCCTCGTCCCCCTGCTCGTAAGCCCAGCTTATCATGTTGATGGTGAGATCGAATGTATAGAAGCCTACGTTATCCTGATAAAGCTCGTCTGTATTCGTATTCTCGAACAGCCCGACAAAACTACCCGTCACGGAAGTCGGATGGTTGAACGCCTCGATCAGAAGGGGTGTCGTTTCGTTGGCCTGCCCCTCCAAGCCGCCGGCGGTCAGGGTTAGATCGTAGTAATGATAATATCCCTGATCCGCGGGCCAACCCTGGCCATCGATATTCAGACGCGCTTGTTCCGCAAGCCCTGCTCCGGCTCCGGTCAGGCTCAAGGAAAACGTGGTCCAGAATGTGCCGTCAAAGTCTTGAAAGGCAAAGTTGAGGCTGGTGTGGGTAACGCTGTCGATATCCCGGATCTGGATATAACCCATTCCGGCGTTGCCGCGCCGATTACCCCACCCGGTATAGTAGCGGTCGCCGTCGGGATCGTCCTTTGGGAGTTCATTCGTATTCTCCGCCGTGGTGTACCACCAGGCGCCCTGAATAGTATTCCTGTCCGGGGTGAATGAATAGTAATCTCCAAAGCCGTTGGCGATTCTAAGGGCGAGGTCCCGGTTGTTGACTTCGTCGTCGGTGGTGATGGGATGGGACGCGATGGGATTGATGCCGGCCTCGGCATCCTCCAAGGTTGCGTAATGCACGATGAGCCCGGTATAGCCGAACCGGTCGGTTTGGATGGCCCCAACCGGGTATGCATACACAAGGTCGGAGATTCCAAAACAAATCCATACCGCCATAAACAGTTTCTTCATTTGCCGGACCCCGATATCGTCGTGATGGCGGCATGCCGTGTTCCGAGCCGCCTCACATCATGATCATGCTCCCCTTTAAGGAGTAAGACTAGCATGAAATCCTTATGCTTGCAAGATCGCTGACAAAGGATCGCGGTGAGGGTCGAAAGGTTATTCCCTGCTGGCAAATCGCTAAAGCTTTAAGGTGTCGCCCTGTGCCGATATCGAATTTCCCGTGCAGAAGACGCGATCCGGCGGTATGTTTGAACGGATGAACGTTCAAACGGGTCTTTTTTTAAAGTACATGCTTTGATCACCAGAGAAAGGCGGAGAACTATATGAAGGAAATGAGCCGAGTGGTCGTGGTGGGTTTGTTGATTTTGGGCCTTTCCGGTCTGGATGGCGTGCGGGCGGAGTCCATACGCGAACAGGACGTCCGGGATGCGATTGTCAAGGTGTACACCGTGCATAACCCCCCTGATTATTATAACCCGTGGTTGATGCGGGGGACCCAGCAGTCTTCCGGATCCGGCGCGATTATTGACGGACGCCGGATTCTCACGAATGGTCACGTGGTGCGCGATCAAACCTTTATCCAGGTGCGGCGGCACGGTGAATCGCGTCGGCATCGGGCCCGTGTGCTGTTCGTGTCGCACCAGGCGGACCTGGCCATTTTGACGGTGGATGATCCCGATTTCTTCGAGGGTGTGGAACCGCTGGCTTTCGGTGAATTGCCGGATACGCAGGAAGAGGTCATGGTGTACGGATTTCCGGTCGGCGGCGACACGATGAGTATGACGAAGGGTGTGGTTTCCCGCGTCGAACACCAGAGCTACATTCACAGTTCGGTAAATATGTTGGCGGGACAAATTGATGCGGCGATCAACCCCGGCAACAGCGGGGGCCCCGTTATTCAGGACGGGCGTATCGTGGGGGTGGTGATGCAGTCACTGCGCCAGGCTGAAAATATCGGTTATTTTGTTCCGGTCCCAATCATCGAGCATTTCCTGACCGATATCGAAAGTGGTGAACGCGACGGCATTCCGGGGCTGGGTGTGGTGTTGCAGAACCTGGAGAATCCGGACATGCGCCGTTTCTATCAAATGGACGAGGACAAAACCGGTGTGCTGGTGATCGGCATCATTCCGGGCTCGGCGGCGGAAGGCCATATCCAGGAGGACGATGTTCTATTGACCGTGGCCGGGCATCCCGTGGGGGATGACGGCACGGTGGAGTTTCGTTCAAGAGAGCGCACGAGCGTGTCGTATTTTATTCAGAAGAGACAGCTGGGCGACACCATTCCCGTCGGCGTCCTGCGCGATGGCGAGCGGATCTCCCTGGATATTTCGTTGAACTACCCCATGGACAAGGACTGGCTCATCCCGCTGGATGCGTACGATGTGCTGCCCACCTATTATATCTATGGCGGGGCGGTGTTTGTTCCGTTGACCATGAACCTGTTTAAGGCCTGGGGGCCCAACTGGTTCAATGCCGCGCCGAAGGATTGGGTTGCCATGCTTCAGCATAACGTGGTGACCGAAGAACGGGACGAGGTTGTGGTGCTCCTGAAGGTATTGGCGGCCGATGTGAACCAGGGGTATCATGGAGAATCGCACTGGATCATTGACCGTGTGGACGGACACCCTGTTCGCAATCTGGAAGAAATGATTGAATTGGTGGAGCGGGGTGCCGGCGAAGAGTTCGTTGTATTTGAAAGTCCGGCCGGTCGGAAAATGGTTCTGGATAGAGAGAAAGCGAAGAAAGAGCACCCGGATATCTTGCGCGTGTATCGCGTTCCCCAGGACCGGTCGGATGACTTGACGGCCTTGTGAGCCGGCCCCGTGCGTCACGGGGCTTTTCGGAAAGCGCATGGTCGGTCTTAGCCGGGATCGGCCGGCGTTACAGGGCGGGGAGCAACCGGTTATCCGGCCCGTTGCGTTTGCCGGGTTCTTCGATTATCATGCCGGTATGAAAATGATCCATGCGGTTACACGTTTCCTGCGCCGATTGATAGCCGTATGCGGCGTGGCCTTTATTCTGCTGGTGGGCTTATGTTTTACGGGATATCCATGGAGAGTCTACTACTGGCTGGGAACGGATGACCATGTGTTGAGCGATGATCCCGCCTACATCGTGGTGCTGGGCGGCGGGGGTATTCCGAGCGAGTCGGGTCTGGTCCGGACCTATTACGGGGCCGAGGCCGGTCGCCGGTTTCCCGGCGCTCAACTGATCGCGGCACTGCCCGTAAGCGGGGACGCAGAAAACAGCTCGACGTATTTAATGCGCGAGGAGTTGGTACGGCGGGGCATCGACCGGGATCGGGTTCTGCTCGAAAAGCGGGGTGTGAACACGCGGGGGCAGGCGATTCAGATCAGGCGCATGGTGGGTGAAGACCAGCTGGATGCCCCGATTTTGATCGTCACTTGTCCGGAACATATGCGGCGTTCTCTCATGACGTTCCGGAAAGCGGGTTTTTCGAACGTGGCGGACTATTCGGCCTTCTCAACGTCTGGCGGCGGGAATATGGCCTACGATACGGAGGACCTGGAGGCCGATTTGATTCCGATCGTGGACGGGGGAATCATGCTGCGCTACGGGTTCTGGAATCATCTCAACTATCTTACCCGATCGGCCAGGGAATTGTCGGCACTGGCCTATTATCGAATGAAGGGATGGATCTGACTTGTGGAAGCAGACCGGTTTCCGCATCTCCGTCCCTCCGGTCGTGCTGTCCGTCCTCCTTTCTTGCTCCCGCCTGCCGGGTGTGTTATGAGTAACGTATACGCATAGGCATCCAATCCCATTACGAGGCGATCCATGACATCATCAGAAAAACAGGGCCGGTCGGGTTGTTTCTGGTCGGCCATGATTGCGCTGGTCCTGATCCTGCTGATCAGCGTGGCGGCAAATGTCGGGTTATTGTTCGGCCTGGCGATGATGGCCGATCCTGATCGTGTGCGAACGGCGCGTCCCGAGGATGAGTATCCGGATTTCCGGGAGCGCTGGTCCTACGGGAAAGGCGAAGTGCGGGCCGTGCGGATTCCCCTGAGTGGAATCATTGTGCGGGACGGCGCCGCGGGCCTGTTTCCGCGGCCCGACAAGGTGGAACAGACCCTGCGGCAGATACGCGCGGCGATAAACGATGAAAACATGCGCGCCATTATTCTTGAGCTGGACTCTCCGGGTGGGGCGGTGACGCCGTGCGATGAGATTTACCATGCGCTGACGCGATTTCGTGAAAGCCGGGAGGACCGGCGGGTCCTGATTTTCACCCGGGATATCAACGCCTCCGGGGCCTATTATCTTTCCATGGCGGGCGATTGGATCATGACGGAGCCCACGGCGATTCTGGGCGCGATCGGCGTCATGATCCAATCCATCAATTTCCAGGAATTGAGCGAACGTATCGGAGTTCGGGACACGACGATCCGGTCGGGCGAACGCAAGGATATTCTCAATCCGTTTCGCGAGGTGACCCCGGAAGACCGGAAGCTGTTGCAGGACCTGGTGGATTCGATGTTTGGGCGTTTTTCGGATATTGTCCGGGAAGGCCGCGGATTAACCGATGGACAGATGGCGTTCATCGCCGACGGCCGGATTATGACGGCGGAAACGGCGTTGAACGCGGGAATGATTGATGAAATCGGATATTGGGAAGATGCCGTGGAACGCACGGCGGATTTGCTGGGCGTGGATGAGGTCAAGGTGATCCGCTACTACCGGCGCCCCGATTTTTTCGAGCGGTTGGCGCACATGACTCATCCGCTGGATATACGGGCCTGGCTGGATGCGAGCACCCCTCGGGTTATGTATCTCTGGCGTCCCTGACCGGCCCGACGGTCAGTCGTCCCACTTGATCATAAAACAGTTGCGCGCATTCGGATTGATATCGTGGAACCAGTGGTGTCCGCGGGATATTTTGGGCCCTTCGATCCACGCGTGCATTTCATCCACGAACGCGGTGAATGTGGCCGGCTTGCCGGTGATCCATCGCAGGCGTCCCTCTTCCCCGTAGAGCCCGATCCACATCCAGCTTCCGCCATACGGGAAGAAGGTTTCCACGAACTCATTTTCCTCCGGGCTCAGGATATCCACGAGATGTCCACCGAACGATTCACACAGGTCCCTTGCTTCCTCCCAGGACACGAAGCGGGGGATGAAGCAATACCGGTTTCCCTTGAATGTGCGGGCCCGGCGGCGCAGCGCCGCCCGGTCGGAACGGCGCAGGGCCATCAGGATATCGGCGGTCCTCGCGTATTCGGCGTAACGGGGATCGCCCGACCACGTTTCACGCAGGTGTTCCAGTTCCGCGGTTGAAAGGGTTTCGCAGTCATACCAGAAATTCTTCGGGGGATCCTGGTGGAAGGGGGCCAGGTTTTTGAGCTTATTCCCGCCGCACATCAGGGTGCTCAACTGCATATGCTCAAGGGGGGCGAGGGTTTGTATCCGGTTGCACTGGCATTTCAATGTGCTGAGGGGCATCCCGCGCAGGGGGTCCAGGCATTCGATGTCGTTCATGCCGCAGTTTATGTCGTTCAACGGCATGCCGCGCAGCGGTTCCAGGTTGGAAACGCGGTTTCCGTTAAACGAAAATTCCGTCAGGTGGATATTGCGCAGGGGCTCGAGATCATGGAAACCGTTTGCGTCGGCGAAGAGCATGCATAGCGGCCGCCCGCGGAGGGGGGAAAGATCCGTAATGCCGCACAGGCCGCAGTCCAGCCACGTAAGCGGCATATCCTTCAGCGGAGCCAAGCCGTCTTCAAGCGGATTAACGGAACAATGGAGCCGGGCGATCGGCATTTGAGCGATGGGCCCGAGTGTGCGAATCCGGTTCATGCCGCAATCGAGTTGAACCAGTTTCATGGCGCCCAGCGGTTCGAGTGATTCAATTTCGTTGTGGGAGCAGTTCAGCGTTTTCAGGGGCATATCCCGCAACGGTTCGAGGCTGCGAAAGGCGTTCCGGGAACAATTCAGCGAGGTCAGGGGAATGCCCTTAAGCGGGGAAAGGTCGTTGAGATGTCCCGGCGGAAGATCCAGGCTCAAACCCCGGGCGTCGAGCCGCAGGGAGATTTTCAGCCCCGGCCAGGCCCTGCGAAGCCGTGCCTGCCATTCTCCCATGCGATCCTGGGCCTGCCGGCAGGCCAGGGCGGCACGATACCCCTTTTCCGCGCGTTCCATTCGTTCCGCATCGGGGAAGGCTTCGAGCGCTTCCCGGAAGAGATCGATTGCGGTTCCGTAATGGTTCTTCTGGAGCTGCCGTTCGGCCATATCCAACAAATCGGTTTTCCAGGGGGTTTCCAGCGTGTAGATCCGTACGCGTGTGTACGTGGTATCCGCAATCCAGCCCAGGAGCCCGACCAGCGTGCGGTTTGCCCCGGTCAGGGGTTCGGGATCCACCACGGAAAATATTTCCCGATTGTCGACCAACATGCGCAGGCGCGAACCGATGCGTTCGACCCGCACGTGATAGGATTGGCC
>SLKG01000001.1 GCA_007134735.1 Kiritimatiellia bacterium | reverse complement strand
TATGGTGGTTGTGCACCTCTTCCAGAATGTTCGCCCCAAGTATCCGCTGGACCACGGTACGGCACACGTATTCCCGTCCGGCATACGCGTATCGCCCGGCCAGTTCCATGGCCACGAGGTAGTCCCGGGCCATTCCGGAGTTCAGATTCACCACGGCGGGTGGAACATCCATTCCGTCCGGCGCACCGACCTTCTTCAAAAAGGCCGTGGCCGTCTTGTGACCAAGTCCGCGCGATCCGAAATGGACGCCGACCCATATCCGGTCCTGCTCATCCACGAAAATATCCACGTAATGATTGCCGCCCCCGACCGTGCCGAGTTGTTCCCGCGCCATATGCTTGAGCGGTCTCAAAACCGGCAGATTCCAGGCGGGATCATCGAACAGCTCATGATCCACCGGTTCCGGATTGGTTCTTCCGATTCCAAATGAAACCTGGCGGACAATGTCGTCCATGATCTTTTCGATATGCTCACGAACTTCATCGGAGGGCGCGTCGGTCCGGCAGGCCATGTTGCCGCAGGCAATATCAAAGCCCACCCCGGAAAGGGAAATCCGGTCCTTGTACGCGACGACCCCGCCGATGGGATGGGCATAGCCCTTGTGACTATCGGCGCACAGCACCCCCTTCTCTCCGCCTTTCTCCAGACATCGGTCCATTTGACGGAGCGTATCGGCGTCGGGTCGACCGAATATCCTAAGGTTGTCGCTCATACATTCTCGTCACTTCCCGCGAATCACGACTTTGCGGTTCTCCGGATTTCCCGGATTGGATGTGTCGTACACCACGAACTTAATATCGGGGAATTCCTTTGCCAATTCTTCCTCCAGATAATCCTCGATGGCCTCTACATTGTGAGGATCATCGTCAGAAAATCCCATGCTGATAGGCGCCTCGACACCGCGGGATCGGATGAGCTGAACGATATGCTGCACGAATTCCCTTACGGCCATTTGCTTCCCGAACTCCGGACGGCCGGAGTCCCCCGTATCCCGCCCGATTAATTCCTGGAATTCCGGAGAGGACACCCCTCTATATCGATTCAGATCGAGGTAGCGCGAAATCATTTCCTCATCAGAGACAGCGGAGACATCCTCGCCGAACAAATCGCTGTACCGCCGGATGTTACGGACCATTTCCTTCCTCTCCACCGGCGTCAACACCCTGTCGATGTAGTATTCCACGGCCCGGCGTATGGATCGGGAACCATGCGCACGCGCTGTAACGATGGCAAACAGTCGTCCCTTGATCAGTGCTTTCCTGAACCGGTGAAAACTTGGGGCGCCCTCTTTTTGCCCCTCGATGATCGGTTTCAGAGCGGCCGCGGTGTGCTCAAGAAAGATATTGTCTCCCCGTTCGCCGACGTCATAGAAATCGGAAAACGCCCGGTCCCAGTCCCCGTCCACGGGCCGATACTGTTCCGTATCTTTCCGGATCCGCGCGAATTCAGCCGTGGATACATCGTGCGCTTTCCATCCTTCATCGGTTTTCCGTTCGAGATGAATTTGGGTCGGCATGTGCAGGATGTTGTCATCCCAGTCAAACATGTAATATTTCAGCCGTGGCGACTCGTCCTTCTCCATGGTTTCTTCCTCTCGCGTACGGGCGGTCCTATTACCGCACTCCCATCGTCACCCGTTGTACGGTTGCGATATAGTCGAGGATTCCGCCCGCGATTCCCCGTGCCAGGGCGTCCCGGTACGATTCCGTGGACAGCAAGGCCTCTTCCGGGGCATACGAAAGAAAGGCGCACTCGACCAACACGGCCGGACAGGGAGCATCTCGTAACACGGCAAACCGCGCCCGCCGCACACCGCGATCGGCATTGCCTGTTTGCTTGAGCAGGTGGCGTTGAATATGATAGCCAAGAATCGCGTTGGCTCCGTCATGCATATTCCCCGGTGTTTCCGGATATTCACCGCGCGGGTTATTCGATGCCGTGGAACCCAATCCCGCCCCCGGCAACACAAAGCTTTCCGTTCCCCTCGCATTCGGGTTGGAGGCGAAATTGAAATGTATGCTTATGAAGGCATCGGCGTTCCAATCCTTCGTCAGCTGAATCCGTTCGGAAATGGGGATTGCCCGATCCGTGTCACGCGTCATGAATACCTCGATCCCCTCGCTCAACAGAAGGGAGCGGACACGCTGTGCGATATCCAGCGTAAGCTCCTTTTCGGTGAGGCCTCCCGGGCTGACCGCACCACGGTCGCCTCCCCCATGCCCGGGATCCAGTACGATGCGATTCCAGCCCGCCCGGGCCAGGTGCCTGTTCGTTCTGAGAAGAGGATCGATGACCACACGGACATCGGCTTCCGATAGCGCCCAGCGACGCCGGACCCGGCGAACCGGCTCGTGCAGCCAAACGATCGTATGGTTCACCTTCATGATCCGGCTGTCCCTGACGAATTCGATATGAATCCGGTCCCCGTTCAGAAGGAATGAGTCACCCTCCTCCACCACCCGTCCCAATCCATAGAAATGGGCCAGATGCGTCAATGAAACATACTGTGTATCCTCATGCGGAAACGAGCGCGGGGTCCGGCCTTCGGCGGGAAGTCCCATACAGACCGCGGCACATAACCACCAAATTGATAGTGGGCGGCACTTCATTATCATCTTTCCGGTTGCATCCAAGAGGACCATACCCTATCCTATTTTCGTCACAGACGAAAGGACGGTTTCAATGCCAGAAGTTACCATGGAAGACGCGCCGCGCAAAGCGCGGGACATGTTCGAGAAGGGGTTTGCCGCCATGGAGCGCGGCAATTTGGATTACGCCATGGATATGTTCACGGCCTCGCTTGAAATTGAGCCGAGCCTTCTGCAGGCCAGACGTTTTCTCCGCGCCGCTCAAATTAAGAAATACAAGGCAAAGAAGAGCGGCCCCGTGTTTCATGCCATTTCCACCGTCATCGGTTTGTCGACCTATCTGACCGCCCGGGGACAGCTCAAGAAAGATCCGGCCAAGGCGGTCAAAGCCGGAGAGAAACTGTTACGTATCGACCCCGCCAATAAACTATTCATCAACCTGTTTGCCGATGCCGCGGTGGCCGCCGGTCTTCCGGAAGCGGCGGTCCAAACACTTGAAGTCGCGAAGGATTTGTACGCGAAAGACATCGCGCTCCTGAAGCGGCTGGGCAGCCTCTACATGGAACTCAACGAGACGCACAAGGGCCGGGAATGCTTTGAAAGCATCGTGAATCTCCGCCCCAACGATCCGGAGGCCATCAAGGCGTTCAAAGACGCCACCGCCCTCGATACGATGCACTCAGGCGGCTGGAGCAGCGCGGGATCCTACCGGGACGTGATGAAGGATGCACAGGAGGCCACCCGGCTTGAACAACAGGCCAAAGCGGTTAAGACCAGTAGCGACGTGGATGATTTGATTAATGAAACCTTATCCAAAATCCGGAACGAACCGGATAATATCAATTATCGACGGCACCTGGCCGATTTGTATACGCGCGCGCAACGCTACGACGAGGCCCTTGAGGTATTGAAGGAGGCCCAGGAGCAGTCAGGCGGGGGCGACCCCCAAATCGACCGGTCTTTGAGCTCCGTGCAGTTGAAGAAGTTCGATTCCGAAATTGAGACGTTGAAGAAGGAAGATCGAACAGAGGAAGCCGAAGCTCGAAAAAAGGAAAAGGAAGAATTTCAGCTGGAAGACGCCGCGGACCGCGTCAAGCGGTATCCCAACGATCTTCAGTTCAAGTACGATTACGGCGTGCTGTTATTCGAACGCGGCCGGATCAACGACGCGATCCAACAATTTCAGCAGGCACAACGCAATCCCCAGCGCCGCACCCGGGCACTGTATTATCTCGGCCTTTGCTTCAAGCAGAAAGAGCAATACGATATCGCCCTGGAACAGCTTGAGAAAGCGGCCTCGGAAATCGGGGTCATGGATGCCGTCAAAAAGGACATCTATTATGAGTTGGGCACCATATGTGAAAGTACCGGGGATCGTTCCAAGGCCGCGAAGTATTTCAAGGAAATCTATTCCGTGGATATCGGCTATAAGGACGTAGCGGAAAAGATTGAGAAGTCATATAAATAGCGCCCCGATGTACCGCGGTACTTCTTTCCTCACCTCCGGCATGGCAGGCCTTCTCTGTCTCGTCTTCGCGGTTGCCGCGTGTGACCGGACGTCCCGCCGTATGGAGGATCACCGCATCGGTCCCTGCCTGTTGCCTTCCGGGGACGAATTTTCCATTATGACGTACAATCTCGACCGCTACGGCATGCATGACCGAAACCATGACGGCCAATCCAACAACCCCAAACCCGGAAAAGAAATGGATGTGATTATCGCCGTCATTGCCGATGCCGCACCCGACATTCTGGCCGTACAGGAAATCGGAAATCCGATTGTGTTCGATGATTTTCGCGCCCGCCTGGAGGCCGCCGGCCTCCGGTACGATTCCTGGGAGTACCTACGCCGCGATGACAGCGAAATGAACCTCGCGGTGTTGAGCCGTTATCCAATTGTTGCCCGTCAATCCAAGCTCGACGACGAATACCGGATCGGCGATGAAATTGTTCCGGTCGGTGCGGGTTTTATCGACATTGATATATCGATCAATCCCTCCTATTCAATCCGTCTCCTGGCGGCGCACTTGAAATCAAAGGTGTTTCATCCCCTGGGCCAGACCGAAATGCGCCGTAACGAGGCCCGCCTGCTCAACAAGCACGTACGTCACGCCCTGGCTGGTAATCCCCGGATGAACCTGATCGTGGTCGGTACGATGAACGACCGTATCGACTCCGCCGCCCTGCGCGAAATTACGGGAGACCGGCAGGAACATCTGCTGGATGTGCGCCCGGCCGACCGGTACGGCGGACTATGGACGTACTTCGATTCCGAAGCGGAACGGTATGTGCGGTATGACTACATACTGCTCAGTCAGCACGCCGTCCCCGAGCTGGTTACGGAAAAAACACGCATCCTTCACCAAGACATGCGTAAGGCCGGCTCGTCGCACCGGCCCCTTCTGGCGGTCTTCAAATCCCGCAACCTGCCCCGGCAAGCTCCCGATCGATAAGCGTCTAGCGTCCCTCGAGCACAATCAGGCGATAATACCGGGTCTGCCCCGTTGCAATATGGTCTTCCAGCACGATGGTTGCGCCGGTTCCCGGGATATCAGTGGCTTTTGGCAAAGGTTGCCACAAGGCGCTGGTATATTGTCCATCGGCATATAAAACGGTGTAGGTATTGCCGATTCTCGAATCCCACGTTAATTGCGCGACATCGCCGGAACGGGTGACGATCATGGGCGATCCCCGATCTTCGAGGGGATCAACCTCCACGGTGACACATCCGGCTATCAGCACGACCGACGTCAGCGCAGCCCAAAAGCCGAAGATACGGCACGCCATGCCGCGATACGACAGGTACGGATAATCATTCATTCGTCCGCTTGCTCCCGTTCACACGTTCATTCCTCTTTACCCCCGGGGAAGAACCGCAGGCTGGCCGCCTATTTGATGGGCCGTTCATCATCCTCATCCGGAACACGCCGCCGCTCGGCCGCCGGGGCGGCCGGCCTGGTTTCCCGGATTTCGGGTGTCATCGTCCATGGGGGCGGCGTTGTTTCCCTCTCCCTGGGTTCTGGAGGCGGCGGTGTGCGTTCCGGACGGGGCCGCTCGCGTTCCCGGCGGGGTCTTCGCTCCGGGCGCTCGAAGGATGCCTGATCATACCAGGATTCGCGACGGCGATCTACCGTGACGTCTTCCATTTCCAGGTTGTATTGCCGTGCGAACCAACGCCACTCCCTCGGTGTAAACGCCAGTATGCCGCCGAGCCGGTTGATCAGGGATATGCTGTCAAGCTCCGGCACGATCACCACTTCGGGCGCCCATTCCGATGCCGTATCCAATATCGCGGGGCGAATGGATTCATCGCCTATCAGAATGACCCGACGGGGCAGTGCGCGAAACACCGCGGCACGTCGGTAGTCTTCCAGGGAAATATGTACCCATTGACCGTTATCCCATACATGCAGCGTGGGATGTCTCGTGTCGGGTTCGCCGCGATACGCCACCAGCGCAACGGGCCTGTGTGACTTTACATCGAAGGCGGTCTGAATTACCGAATATCGTTCGGGTACAACGAGGACGGTCAACTCGGCCGGCGGCGGCGCCATTGCCGGAAGGTCGGCAACCGGGATCCCGGAGGCGACCAGGAGGCACAGTATGGGCATCAAACGTCTAATCATCATGATGATGTTCCTTATATTAGATGAAATACCCTACCATGCCCATACCCCGCATAGCAAGCGTCGAAGCGCCATTTCCCGTATCCCGCCGCGGTCGATTTGCGCGTCACGAGAACGTTCATGTCGCGGGCGAAGGAGAGTGAAGGTCCACGAAATCACGTACGGCGTTTTCATCGGCCGGAAGTGTCTCCACACGAGTCGGCGCGTTAATCACCTTATCCAGGATGTCGTGATGTGGTTCCTGGCCCGTGGCTTCACGAATCGCCCCGCTGAACTTGGCCGGATGGGCCGTCGCGAGACAAATCATCGGTTCATCATCCACCCGGTGCCGTTCGGCCACCGATACGCCCACGGCCGTGTGAGGATCCATAAGATAGCCATACCGTTCCTGGTACGTGCGAATGGTGGCGAGGATCTGCTCACGATCCCCCACCCCGGCTTGAAACACGGAATCTACCGGTTCCCCGTGCTGTACCGGCACGGACAGAGCACCGGACTGTTCAAAGTCTTCCAGAAGTTCGCGCAAGACGCGGGGATCTTCGTTCAGGCGATAGTACAGATACCGCTCGAAATTGCTGGCGACCTGTATATCCATCGATGGACTCAGCGTATGTTCCACCGTTCCGATGCGGTAATCCCCGGTGTTGAAGAAACGGGACAAGATGTCGTTCTCGTTGGTGGCGAGAACCAGTTTCCCGATCGGCAGACCCATCCGGTACGCATAATAACCAGCCAGGATATCCCCGAAATTTCCGGTGGGCACGGCAAAACGTACGCGCGGTGCTTTGCAGGAATTCATGACGTAAAGTCCCGCGGAAAAATAATACACAATCTGCGCAAGCACCCGTGCCCAATTCACGGAATTGACCGCTCCCAACCCATGCCGCTCCTTGAACTCCAGATCCCGGAACATACTCTTCATAATTTTCTGGCAGTCATCGAAGGTTCCCCTGATGGCCAGGTTAAACACGTTCGGATCCAACACGGAGGTCATCTGTTTTTCCTGAAGCGGAGCGATCCGGCCCTTCGGATGCATGACAAATATGCGGATGCGCTCTTTTCCGCGCACACCGTGTATCGCGGCACTCCCCGTATCGCCACTCGTCGCCGCGAGAATGTTCACATGCTGCTTTCTTTCCTCCAGGATATACTCAAAAAAGTGCCCCAGGAATTGAAGGGCGATATCCTTGAATGCCAGCGTCGGCCCGTGAAACAACTCGAGAATTTGAACCGGGCCGACGGGAATGGCCGGAGCAATTTCCGGATGCCGGAAAGGCGCGTAGCTGCGCTCGATCAGTTTGCGCAGATCGTTTTCCGGGAAATCCACAAAAAGGCGAAGAATTTCAAACGTGATATCCTGGTAGGAAAGCTTGGACCATTCCGCGAGTCGGTCCCGGACATCCGGTATGCGCTCGGGAATCAAGAGGCCGCCGTCCGGGGCCAGGCCGGTCATGACGGCATCGCGGAAACCCATTGGAGGGGTTCCGCCCCGTGTACTGATGTATTGGACTGAATTCATGCCGTCCGATTTTCGGGTGGTGGCCAAACCCCTCCTCCACCGAAGGCCGAACACCGTTTACGCGTCCGGTACAACGGTCCATGACCGGGATCCGGTTGTATGCAGGCCCTACTCCTCGTCCTGAAGGATCGCCTGCACATTGACATCAAAGCGCACCGTATCCCCGATGGTTCGATCACCTACACCGTCGAAGCCTACGCCGAAGTCATGGCGATTAATGGAGCCGCGAATTTCCATGCCGATACGTTGTTGGCCCCACGGGTCTTCAACCGGGCCGCTCACCGTGACGGGCAATCGGATTTCCTTTGTGACGTCCTTCATCGTCAGCGTGCCGACCAGGTATTTTCCCGCGCCTTCCCCTTCCGCCCCCGTGGCGGAAAATACAATCTGAGGATAGGTTTCCACCTCGAAGAAATCTTCGCTGCGGAGGTGCTCGTCGCGCCGCTCATTATTGGTGTCAAGGGTTGCCGCCTCCACCGTCAATTCAAAGCGAAGACTGGACAGATCCTCACCGTCATATTTGACGAACCCGTCGAACACGTGAAAGTGTCCCGGCACGTTGACCACGCCCAGATGCCTGGAGATAAAGCCGATGTGCGTGTGATCCTGGTCCAGCGCGTAACGGCCGGATTTCTCAGCGGCCTGTGTCCCGGAAGCGATTAACATGACGATCATGCTCGCAGCAATTATGTAACGTTTCATAGGGTATTTACTCCTTTCGTTGATGGTACACCCCCTACTCCCTGAGTGTATGGTAACTCTACTGTTTCCTGCGGGTCAAGTCCGCCCATACCATTCATCCGGGCGGTCACTCCCCGGCTAAGAGTCGATCCCGCGCTCAGATCATAACAACAGACTTTCGTTGATTGGCAGGGGAATATCGTTGGAATCATGAATTGATCCTCCCGCACCGTTCCGGTATGCTGCCTCTTCATGAATTTGGCGTTGGACAGACCCTTGGCCGTCCTGGATCTTGAGACCACGGGAACGAACCGTGTTCGTGACCGGATTATTGACCTCGCCCTGGTCATCATTCGTCCGGATGAAAAACGCGAAACATTCACGTATCGCGTCAATCCGGGCATTCCGATACCGCCCGCGGCTACAAACATACACGGCATTCGTGACGAGGATGTGGCCGACGCCCCGTCCTTCAAGGACCAGGCGCCGGAAATTCGCAGCCGGCTGGAGGGCTGCGATCTGGCCGGCTTCAATGCGGCCCGGTACGACATTCCGCTCCTCTGTGAGGAATTCGCCCGCGCCGGAATCCCGTTCAGCATGGAAGGACGGCGCATTGTGGACGCGCAGATATTATTCCATCTCAAGGAACCCCGCGATCTTTCCGCCGCCCTGATGTATTACTGTGGCGCGAAACACGACGGGGCCCACGGTGCGCTGGACGACGTCGAGGCTACCATACAAGTGCTGGAGGCGCAGCTCGAGCGGTATCCCGATCTGCCTCGAACCGTGAGGGAGCTGGATGCCCTCTGCAATCCCCGTGAAGCCGATTGGGTGGATCAGGGGGGACGGCTGAAGTGGGAAGGCGATGAGATCGTGATCAACTTCGGCGCAAAAGGGGGCATACGGCTCCGCGATCTCGTTCAAAAAGACACAGGCTACCTGAATTGGATGCTGACCAGGGATTTTCCGGAAGAAGTGAAGGCGATCATCCGCGGCGCGCTGAACGGGCAGTATCCCGTTCGTTCGGAAAAACCGTAAATGCTCCTGCCATCCGGCCTGCGCGATCCCTGGCCGCGGGATTTCGGGGATCCGTCATTCCAGAATGCTCATGGCCTGGTGTGCGCGACGGCATTTTTCGGCCTGTTCCCGGTATTCCTGTATGCGTTCTCTCGGAGCATTGAACCGGTTAGCCATGATCAGCGCCTGCTGAGAGGCGCGATGCGCCCTTTCGTAGTCTCCCGAGATGTAATAGGCCTCCGACAAGGTATTCCAGACATGATAATCATTGGGCTGCATAAGCAGGGATTTCCGGGCCAGTTCAACGGCCCGATTGCCATCCCTGACTGTCACGTCCGAGGACGCGGCATAGATCCACGCCAGGTTGTTGAATATGGTGTAATCCTCGGGAAATTCCTGGGTCATCGGCTCCAGGATCCGGATAGCTTCCCGATACCGCTGCATTTTGATCAATACGGTGGCCAGCGCAAATCGAGCGGATTTGTCCCGTGGGGTATCCCGCAAAATTTCGCGCAGCACCCGAATCGCCCCCTGCAGTTCATTCCGGCCAATTGCCTCATACGCCTCCCGCATCAGAAAGGCATGCTCCGGATTTTCCGGCCGATCCCGCCGGAGTTCCCTCTCCGGAATGGCGGCCTGTTCAGGGGCACCTTCCGAAGCGTGAACGGACAATCCGCCCAGTAGACCCGCCCCCAAAACCATCCGGAAACACCATGGTGCAAGGTTGTTCATATCGACATACCATAGCACGGCTGGAGGAAGGCGCAAATCATTCAGGTGATACACGCTCCGATACGATCACATCCACCTCGACCCGATCCGGCTGAATCCGCACCATCCAGGCCGGGCTCGGATGTGCTATCCCTATGCGCTGCTTGAATGATTCCATCCGGCCTTCCATGGAGATCGGCATGGTTCTCACCGACCGGATATCCTGCAGGCGTTGTCTCGGACCCGTTATGGATACGCTCGACGGCTCTATGGCAATCCGGTCCACTTCGTATCCATCCGGAAGCGTTCCCTCTAAATCAGGTTGTACCGGCACCGTCTTCTCAATTTCCCGGTCCAGTTGAATGCGGATTTCCGATGGCCGGACATACATCACACGGCTACCGGTCGGAACACGGACATTCCGGGGATACAGGCCGGCCAACACGGTTTCCTTGTGTGTCCTTCCACGGATATCCACGGTAATTTCCAGTTCGTTATGATCCGCCCTCCGGATTGTTTCCCGCGTTCCGCGGAGGTGGACGTCCGCCGTTGAAGGAGATTGATCCAGAATCGCCCAACCGGGATCCGTTACGACCTTCACAGGCACATCGCCCACGATGGTTTCAAAACTGATCACGGGTTGAATGGCATACCACGTCACAATGGCCACGATGAGTGACGCCGCCTTGAAGCCCTTATTATGCAGGGTGATGCTAATAATCCTTGAAAACAGTTGCCTCATCCTCTGATGCCTCCGAATCCTCATTCGTTCGCGCTACGGCCGCCGTGGACAGGTCCAGCCATTTCCTCGCGCCGCTGAATCGACTCTCCATTTTCCGCCTGCGAAGCAAAATACTGTTCAATATTCGGCGAAGACGCGGTTCATCCATGCCCCGGCTCAGGCGTCCTCGATACGCCACCGATATGGCGCCGGTTTCCTCGGAAACGATCACGACCACGGCATCGGTTTCCTCCGTGAGGCCAATGGCGGCCCGATGGCGGGTTCCCAGCGATTTACTCAGTTCCTCGCGCTGTGACAGAGGGAAGATACAGCCGGCGGACACAATGCGATTGTCCCTGATAATAACCCCCCCATCATGCAGCGGCGTGTGCGGATAGAAAATGGTGGCCAGCAGTTCGGGCGTTAATTGACTGTCAATCCGGGTTCCGCTTTCCTGTATATGGCGGGTCCGGATCTCACGCTCAATGCCGATCAACGCGCCGACCTTTCGCTCGGAAAGCATGTTCGCGGCTTTTGCCAGATCATCCACCACCCCGCGATATGGTGCCCCGCCGGAAAAGACGGGTTGTTTGCCCAGTTCGGCCAGGGCCCGACGGATTTCAGGCTGGAAAATAACCACAAAGGCGATCACCAGGTACACCGTGAAGTGTTGCAGTATCCAGCTCAGCGTATTCAAATGGAATACGTTGGTCAGAAAGATCAACGTCACCAGCAACACCACAAGACCCGTAAGCACCGCGGCGCCGCGTGTTCCGTGGAAGAAAAGAATCAGGTAATAATACACGCAGGCCAGCACCAGTATTTCGATGAGGCCTACCCACTCAGGAAGATGGAATTGACTAAGATTCACGACAAACGAACTCCTGTTGTCTGATCTTATCAAGAACACGGGCTACATCGCAAGATTCCTTTACGTCATGGGTACGTATGATATGGGCCCCGCGCATGATCGCCGCCGCCATGGCGCCCAAGCCCGCGGCCAGCCGATCCGGCGGCTCGCGTCCGGTCAGCCATCCGAGAAAACTCTTCCGTGACGCCCCAACGACCACGGGTCGCCCGAATTCACCCAACCGGTTCAGCCCCGCCAGTAACTGAAGATTATGTTCCAGGGTTTTTCCGAACCCGATTCCGGGGTCAATGGCCATGCATTCCCGGGCCAACCCCGCGTGGGCGAGGTCCTGCACCCGTCCCCCCAGGTACGTGCAGACCTCGGACAATACATTATGGTACCGGGGATTCCGCTGCATGGTACGGGGTTCTCCCTGCATGTGCATAAGAATGACCCCCGCGCCGGAATCCATGGCGACATTCACCATACGGGCATCCCCGCGAAAGGCGGAGACATCGTTGATGATATGCGCGCCCGCCTCCAGTGCGCTTTCGGCTACCTCGGCCTTCATTGTGTCCACCGAAATCAGGATTGGGGCCGCACCACTTAACGCACGGATAACGGGAAGGATCCTGGACAATTCCTCCTCCGCGGACACTCGTTCGGATCCAGGTCGCGTGGATTCGCCTCCCACGTCAATGATGTCCGCTCCTTCTTCAATCAGGGTTTCGCACCGCCGGACGGCTTGGCGTGTATCCACATACCGACCCCCGTCGTAGAAGGAATCGGGCGTGACATTCAGTACACCCATGATGTGCGTGCGCGTTCCCAATTCCACGCACACGTCCCGGCATTGCCAAGGTATCGGTGCCGGATGCGGAAGGTTGCTCATGCTCAATTATGCCACGGAGGGTCCCGTTTGGGGTTCACGGACCGGTTCATCTACAGCAGGCGTTTCTTTTTTCCCGTCAACCGGAACCGCTTCGGAATTCGTTGCTTCTTCCGCCTTCTGATCATCCGTTTCCGCACGTTCGGCCTCGGTCAGCAGTCGCCCGTGTTTTACGACCTCCTCGATTTCCCTTCCATCAAGCGTCTCCCGTTCGAGAAGTAGTTCCGCCAGTGCATCCAGATGTTTCCGATGTTCACGCAGTATAGCCAACGCCCGCTCGTAGGCTTCGCGAATGAGACGGCTGACTTCCTCGTCGATCCTACGCGCGGTTTCCTCGCTGTACGACTGATCCCGGGTAACCTCGCGTCCGAGGAACAGTGTTTCCTCGCGCGTTCCAAAACTCTGCGGGCCGAGCGCGTCACTCATGCCCCATTCGCACACCATGGCGCGCGCAATCCGCGTCGCCTGCTTGAGGTCGCTGTACGCCCCCGTGGTGATATCCTCGAATACCAGTTCCTCCGCCGCGCGGCCGCCCATGATTCCCGCGAGCATGCCGAGCAACTTGCGACGGCTTTCCGTATACCGGTCCTTCTCGGGCAATTGCATGGTGGAACCCAGCGAATGACCCCGGGGAATGATGGTCACTTTGTGCAGAGGCTCGCTTTCCGGTACAAGATGCATGACAATGGCATGTCCGCTTTCATGATAGGCCGTCAAGCGCTTCTCGTTCTCATCCATGATCCGGCTGCGCCGTTCCCGCCCCCAGCGTACTTTATCCCTCGCCTCTTCCAGATCTTCCATACGAATGGCGTCTTCGTTCGTGCGCGCCGCCAGCAAAGCGGCTTCATTGATAAGATTCGCCAGATCGGCACCCGAAAAACCCGGCGTACCCCGCGCCACCCGGCGGAGATCCACCGATTCCTGGAGCTTCACTTTCCGGGAATGGATCTTCAGAATGGCTTCCCGACCTTCAAGATTCGGCAGATCCACCATGATCTGACGGTCAAATCGCCCGGGTCGCAACAGGGCCGGATCCAACACGTCGGGTCGGTTCGTCGCGGCAATGATAATCACACCCTCTTGCGTGTCAAAACCGTCCATCTCAACAAGAAGTGCGTTCAAGGTTTGTTCCCGTTCATCATGTCCGCCGCCGATTCCGCTGAACCGGCTTCGTCCCACGGCATCAATTTCATCAATGAAGATCAGGCACGGCGCATTCTTTTTACCCTGTTCAAACATATCTCGAACCCGGGAGGCGCCCACGCCCACGAACATTTCAACAAAGTCGGAACCGCTGATGCTGAAAAAGGGTACCTCCGCCTCACCGGCAATGGCTTTCGCCAGCAGCGTTTTCCCCGTGCCCGGAGGGCCCACGATTAAAACGCCTTTGGGAATTCTGCCGCCTAGTTTCTGAAACTTCTTTGGATCGCTCAGAAATTCGATAATCTCCTGGACTTCCTCCTTGGCTTCCTCAATGCCGGCCACCTGGTTGAAGGTCACCTTGTTCTTTTCCCGCGTCAGGAGTCGGGCCCGGCTTTTCCCGAAACTCATGGCGCCCTTCCCGGCCGCACGCATTTGGCGGACAAAAAAGAAGTACAAAAGACCGAGGATCAGCAGAAAAGGAATAGCGCCGGATATCAACTGCCAGATATACGGGTTTTGCGAGTGAAACTGGAACTGGACCCCGTATTCCTCCAGGCGATTCTGCAGGGCCTCCGTGAAGACCACATCCGTGCGAAAGCGTCTCGGTTGCCCCGTGCGTTCGTCCCGGTCAATCAATTCCCCCTCGATATACTGCTGACCGGATACCTCGCTGACAATTCTCAGTTCACGAATCTTACCCTGCTCCACCAGTTGAACAAAATCCGGACTGTAGGATATGCGCTCCGGTTTGTCCTGCCCCGATGAAAACACCTGGTACATCGTCAGCGCCATGGCCAACAGCAACAGCCACATGGCCATCCCGCGCAAGGGAAACCGCGCCGGTCCCGGTCCTGCCGGTCCTTTTGCGTTGTCTTTTTTTTCCATGATAAACGTCTTTCTTTACAGCGGTGCCGGTACGCGCCGGGCCGGAATGGCCGTATGCTACAGGTACATCCAAGGCCCTCGACTCCGGGCTACTCTTCCGTGACGCGTTCAAAACCCATGCCCATTGCACGCCACGCCCGGATATTCGGATACACCCTACACCCCGATTTCCATTTATGCAATCCAACAGGAACCTCGAGCATGGGGTTCCTGTCGTCAGGTGAGCACACCGCGTAAATCCAAAGTTCATCCCCCGCGTCCGCAGCTGCGAAACCCCGCGGGGCCGTTCCTTCAGATCCGTTCCACATGAACACGGATACTGTCGGCCCGTTTATGGCGAACCTCCCATCCCCGCGCCACGACATACCCGGGAATCCATATGATTTCCCCGCGGCATTCGAGTAACGGGACGCGATTCCTTGCTTCACGGGGAACTTTTTCATCCACGAATATATCCTGCACCTTCCGGGATCCCCGCATGTTGGGAAGCGCGATCCGGTCGCCCGCCTTACGGGAACGCACGTACAGTCGGGCACGTCCCACGGACTTACGGTCGATCCAACCCTCGGCCGGCAAGGTCCCGCACGACCGCGTTGTGCTCCGGCGATATCCCGTATCGAAGGTCGTACATATGCGCAAACCCGCTTCGGGCAGCACGATCTCACCCGGTACCGGCACCGATTCCCGATACGGGGAAGGCCATTGAGAGGCCTCCGGTTTCTCAATGCTCACACAGCGGTATCGAACCGCCGCTTCCCGTCCGTCGGCCAGGGAAACGCGCCGGGTACCCCTGGAGGACCGCAACAGCTCGTCGATACGACAGACCAACTGATGCGTAATATCGCCGTGCGACAGTCCCTGTTCCTCCAGCCAGCGCACGATGATGCGATACCGTATGGGACGTGCATACGCGTGAAGCGCCTTTCCGGATAGGCGCTTTCCCCCATCGATCCGGCTCGCTTCCCAGGCGGGCGCCGCGGCGGATTCCATCCAACGGTCTTCGTCACGCAGCAGGGACGCCGTGCGATGCAACGTTTCCGTGATCCGCGGATTGAAGTGCCTGCCCAGCAGTGGAATCAACTCATGCCGCACCCGGTTGCGCAGGAATCGCACATCCTGATTCGTGCGATCCTCTCGCCACGGTTCATTCCGTTTTTCCAAGTAAGCAATCAATTCCTCATGCCGCATATCAAGGAGCGGTCGAATGACCGTCAGGCCGTTCTGAATCGAAACCTCCTCCATCCCGGCCAGTCCGCGCACACCCGCCCCCCGCAACAACCGGAGCAGGAGGGTTTCGGCCTGGTCGTCCATCGTATGCGCCAGGACAACCGCGCGGGCCTTTCTTTTCCGCGCGGCCCGCGCAAACAAGTCATAACGGGCCTCCCTCGCGGCCATCTCGAGCGAACACCCCCGTCGCGCGGCTAACGCCCGAACATCCCCGGTCTCCGTCACCAGCGGCACATCCATACGCCGCGACAATGTCCGCACAAAGCGTTCATCCTCATCGGAATCCTCCCCGCGAATACGGTGGTTCAAATGCGCGGCCGATAGTTCAAGCGACCATTTTGAGCGGATGTCGCAGAGAAGAAAAAACAGGGCAACCGAATCGGCGCCTCCGGAAAGCCCGATCAGCAACCGGTCGTTTTTACGAATCAGTTCACGGGTTTCGATCGTCTTCAGGAATGTGCGCGTAAGCATGTAATGGGATATCCCATATTCTCTCAGACAAGGCATTCCATTTTCATCGCATCCTGAAGCGCCTCCGGCACCCGCACCGAACCATCCGCGTTCTGGTAATGTTCGAGCAGGGCCACCACCAGTCGGGGCAGAGCCACGCCGGAACCGTTCAAGGTATGCGGATACCGCGGCTTCCCTTCAGAAGGCCGATATCGCATTCCCATTCTACGTGCTTGAAAATCCTCGAAATTGCTGCACGAAGAGATCTCAAGCCAGTCTTTCTGGCCGGGCGCCCACACCTCGATGTCATAACAGCGCGCCGCCGCAAAGCTCAAGTCCCCGGTGCATAGTTCGCGGACGCGATACGGCAATCCGAGCCTTTGCAATATCGTCTCGGCATCTGCCACGAGCGTTTCCAGTTCGGCATAGGAATGTTCCGGTTCAACAAACTTGACCAGTTCCACCTTTTCGAATTGATGAACCCGGATCAACCCGCGTGTATCCCGACCGGCCGCCCCGGCCTCACGGCGAAAACAGGGCGTACACGTCACATGCCGGATCGGCAGGGGCCGCCGGATGATTTCATCCCGGTACATATTGGTAACGGGCACTTCACCGGTGGGAATTAAATACAGCCCTTCCAACTCGACCTGGTACATGTCCTGCGCCAACTTGGGCAATTGCCCGGTTCCCGTCATGGCCTCCACGGTACACAGATACGGAGGGGCCACCTCCTCATAGGCGTGTTCCCGCGTGTGGACATCGAGCATGAATTGAATCAACAGGCGTTGCAGGCGTGCCCCGAGCCCTACGAGCAGCGGGAACCCTGATCCGCTCATGCGCGCCGCCCGGTCCAAGTCCAGCAGGTTCAAATGCTCCCCCAGCTCGATGTGGGTCCGCGGTTCGAAGTCAAACCGAGCCGGCTCCCCCCAGGTTCTCACGAGGCGGTTGCCCGTCTCGTCCGGACCGACCGGGACATCGGTATGGGGAATATTGGGCACGGCCAGCAGCATCGTCTTCAACGCCTCGTCCACCTCACGAATGCGTCGATCGAGCTCCGAAATACGCTCGCCGACCGTTTTCATTTTGGCGAGCGGTTCCGACGCATCCTCACCCGCCTTCTTCAAGCGGCCGATCTCCCGCGACACGGTATTCTTATCGTGCTTCAACGATTCGACGGCCGTCAGGTGCGTTCGGCGTTCCTGGTCCAGATCAATGATCGCATCGAGATTCGCATCGCTCCCGCGATTCGTCAGGGCTTTTCGAACATCCTGTTCCCGCTCGCGTATGGTTTTGATATCCAGCATATCGGCTCCGTGTTCAATCGATCCATCAACGTACGAGAATCGGCGCGCTCTTCCGGTCCAGTTCAATACCCTTTTCCAAAGCCGCTTCCTGTATCCGCCTGAGTGAAGGCGGATCGAAATTGAGTCCGATCGCATCCAACTCCTCAAGTGTGCGATAGGGAAACATGGCCGAATGAGGGTTCGGTACCGCCTCCACCCCAAACATGACTCCGGCGCTGCGCAGCACCACCCTCTTTACGCGGCGCACGTACAGATCAGGGTCTTCCGGGTGATCCAGGGCACGCGCATTGACCACCGCGACCCGCTCATCATACAGGTACACGGCGTGCACTTTGTGTTCCTCGTCAGGCCAGGCCAGTACGATCAGCACCACGTCTTCCGGCTTCATTTCCTCACCCTGTATTATTCCGATATCGTCCAGGGTATTCGCCTCGCCGGACCGGGTATCACGAATCCGAACGGGAATCGCTGTATTGTTTTGCACAAACTCCCGTACGCGTTCCAGCAGGTCCTCCGATATATCGCCCACCCGGACCAGGGCCATGCCTTTCCCCAAATCGACGGCTTCATCGGTTCCCGCCCGCTCCGAGAAACCGGGACCCGCCATCATGAGTAGTCCCAGGATAAATATGTGTTTCATGAGGATCCTTCCCGTCACTTGATCACCGCTTTTCCACCAACTCAATATACGGGCATCATATACGGGATGTGTTGCGAAAAGCAATAGGCCTTGAGCCGTATTGCCACCCACGCCGTCATCTGATACGATGCGCCGCCATATGCCCGATAAAGTACATATCCATTTGAATCGCTGCGTGCACCTGGCCCGCAGAAATGCCTGCTTCGAGCGCGGACTGGAACTGCTGTGCGTGCCCACACGGGATCTAAGCGCGAGGAACCGCCTCGAACATATCGATCGGGTTGTACAATTGCTGAAGAAAGCAAATGAACACGCCTACCTGGCCGCGCGAGCCACCGATGTCCGTCCGCGCGAAAAGGATTTCATCCATTTCCTGGAACTGATTTTAGACGCGGTCGGCTCGATTCAGTTTATGATGCAGCACCAGGTTCACCTCGAACAGGAAGAAAGTTTCCTGTGCCGTTTCCTGGAAACCAATAGCGAAGAGAGCCTCCTTCCCGCTCGCCACTATCAACGGCGCGCGGATGACTTGATGGAAGGTCTCTGGGAACTGTTTCGCCTGGTCGCCAAGCCATACCGGATGCTGGAGGATGAAACGGCTCAGGACTTCTCCGAAGACGAGCGAAAGCGGTACGAACATGCATACAACACCCTTCGTCCCGAGCTCATTGAACTATTTCCCGGACCGGATAACGGGAGTTAAACTTCGCTTTCCTTCTGCCGGGCACTACGGCCTGCGCAAACCAGATTTTATGACCTTCCGAATTTCCGGTGCAGTTCGGAGAATCCCATAAAGATCAGCGTGGGCCGTCCATGAGGGCAGGTATAGGGCATTTCGGCCCGTGCCAAATCGATCACCAGTTGCTCTATTTCCTGCAACGAAAGACGATCCCTCGCCTTGACGGCCGCCCGGCAGGCCGCACGCGCCACCTGTGTTTCGGCCCATCCCTCGGTTCCGGCGCGAGTCCCCCCCTGGTCCAGACCCCTCGCAACCTCCGCCAGAACCGTGAGCGCCGACAAATTACCCAGGCATTGGGGCAACGCGTCCACAATGAAACTGGCGCCGCCGAAATCCGAAACGCCGAATCCCATGGCCTTCAGCAAATCCATATTGCGTCTGACGATCAAGGCGTCCTGCGGAGGCAGTTCAACCGATTCCGGACTCAGCAAGCCCTGGCTTTGCACACGTTGTTCGCGTATCTGCCGCATGAACCGTTCGAACAGCAATCGCTCGTGCGCGGCGTGCGGGTCCATGAGGACGATTCCGTCCTCCGTCTCCAGCACCACGTACAGGCCGCCCGCCTGTCCCAACACACGACACCATGACCAGGGCGCATCCCGGTTCTCCTCTTCTCCGCCCGTGCCGGTCGGAGCCGCGTACGCATCCGCTCCCGTTTCCAACGAGGGTAGAGACGGCATGCGGGGATATCTGAAGGTCCGCGCTACGGGCAGATCTTCTATGATCAGCGTTCCCTCGGTCATTGCGCCGGCCGCCGGATCGGCCGGTTCCTCCGATCCCGGCACCGGTGTGGCGCTATCGCCCGGATGAGACAGGGCGCTTCGTATGGCCTCAATTACCGCGTCCCGTACCTGCCCGGACCGGCGAAAACGGACTTCCTTCTTTGCGGGATGCACATTTACATCGACCTGTCCGGATGGAAGCTCGATGAACAGAAAAATGAGCGGGTAACGTCCCTTGGGCACCAGGGTATGGTAGCCCTGCGCGAGCGCATGACCGAGGACGGGCGCCGAGGCCGGCCGGCCATTTACAAAAATATACTGCTCGGAACGGTCCGAACGCGCGGCCCGGGGCAATCCGGCATACCCATGAACACGGACTCCCTCCCGTTCATGGTCAATGGGCCTCAGCGCATCGGCATACGAGGTGCCGAACAAATCCGATATGCGTTCCTGGAAGCTGGATTGTTCCGGCAACCGGTGTGTTTCGCGCTCATCCACCGTCAATCGCCAGCCCCGGTCGGGATGCGACAGCGCATATACCAGAAACATGTGGCGCACATGGGAGAGTTCCGTCTGCTCCGTGCGAAGAAATTTTCGCCGGGCCGGCACATTGAAAAACAAGTGACGTACCTGGATCTGCGTACCCGGAGGGCAACCCGTTTCCCGCACATCCAGTATCCGGCCGCCGGCCATGGTAATCTCGGTGCCCTCCAGATCCTCCCGGCGGCGCGTGGTCAATGTGAATCGGGAGACCGAGGCAATGGCCGCCAGCGCTTCGCCGCGAAAACCCAACGTGTGTACCGACTCGATGTCGTCCACGTCCCGGATCTTACTCGTGGCATGCCGCTCCACCGAAAGCAGGGCGTCATCCCGACTCATCCCGGGGCCGTCATCACGCACGGAGATGTATTTGCGCCCACCGGCCACGACATCGATCTCGATCCGGCGCGCTCCGGCATCCAAAGAATTCTCGATAAGCTCCTTAACCACGGAGGCTGGACGGTCCACAACCTCGCCCGCCGCGATCTTGTTGGCCACCTGGTCCGGCAGCACCTGTATGGATTGAGCAGAAGCCATGAATATCACATTACCATAATGACCGTGCCGTGACACAACAAGGTTCCCGGCCCATCACAACACCGGGGCCACACCCACCCGTCACCCCGTTTCCGTCTTCAGGCCTTGTCCGGCTCTTCGGTGCTTCCGGACGTGGATTCCCGGTCCTGTCCCCCGTCGCGATACGGTTCAAAACGGGATGCCATGTGGGCGGGCACATAGGCCGTAAGAAAGGCATGCGCGGCCTCGTAGGATTCTTCCCGCACATCGCCCACCCGATGCAGCGCCGCGATCAGGTCGCCCTTGGACATGGGAATGCAAAGATCAAGGCGTACGTTCCGGTCTCGCAGTCGGTCCGCCAGTTCGTGCAGGAACGCCTCCACCCCTTCGCCCGTTCGTGCGGAAACCGGCACCGCCCGTCCCAGTTCTTCCGCCAGCCGCGGCCATTGCCGCCGGCCCTCTTCCGCATCGATCTTGTTCAGCACGTGCAGGACCGGCCCTTCCACGACACCGATTTCCTTTAGCACTTCGCGCACGGCTTCGATCTGGCTCTCGACGCGGGGATGCGAGGCGTCAATGATGTGGATCAGCAGGTCAGCTTCGACGACCTCTTCCAGCGTCGCTTTAAAGGATTCCACCAGGTGATGCGGCAGTTTCCGAATGAACCCTACCGTATCCGTGAGCAGAACGGATTGCTGGTTGGGCAGTTCAACCTGCCGCGTCGTGGGATCGAGCGTGGAGAACAACTGGTTGTACGCCTCGACATTTGAGCCGGTCAGCGCGTTCAACAGCGTGGATTTTCCCGCATTCGTATAGCCGACCAGGGAGGCCAGCGCCCAACCGTGACGCCGGCGGCCGCGCCGCAATTCGTGTCGATGACGGCGCACCTGGTCGAGTTCCTTCTTGAGCCGGGAAATCCGCTCCTCGATTCGACGCCGGTCGGTCTCCAATTGCTTTTCACCCGGACCACGCAACCCGATACCGCCCTTCTGTCGTTCGAGATGCGTCCACATCCGTCGCAGTCGCGGAAGCAAATATTCCAGTTGCGCCAGCTCGATCTGGAGACGGCCTTCTTTCGTGTGCGCGTGCTGGGCAAAGATATCGAGGATCATCTGCGTTCGATCGATGACCTTCACGCCAATCTCTTCTTCCAGGTTCCGGCCCTGGGCGGGAGACAAGTCTTCGTCAAACACAAGGGACGAGGGTCGATGCTCGGCCGCCCACTCCGCTATTTCGCGCACTTTCCCCTTGCCCACATAATGGCTGGGATACGGCTTGGTTTGACGACAGATGAATCGCCCGAGCACACGGGCCCCGGAGGTCAGCGAAAGCTGATGCAACTCATCCAGCGAATCGCTTACATCCCACTCCCCCGCCTTGCCGTTCTGAACACCGACGAGCAGTACGGATTCGCCTTCAAATTCAGTGCGCAAGGGGGGTCGGTCCATGAACGCTCCATATTTTTCTGACGTGTTCCGCCACTTCGCGGCGGGAGGTCCCGGGATTGATCCGGATCCAATGCACATGAGCCTGATGACGGAACCAGGTCATTTGTCGTTTGGCCAGACGTCGGGTTCTCATGGCCGTTTGCTCAATGGCTTCCGGGACGGTTATGCGCCCTTCCAGAACGCCCATCCCTTCCCTGTACCCGATGGCTTCGCGAGCCGTTTCAGACAGCTTCGGATAGGTATCGGTCAGCACCTTGATTTCGTCCAGCAATCCTTCTTTGAACATGCGCCGGGCCCTCTTCCCTATTTCAGTGTACAAGTCCTCCATGTCCGAGATCAAACCGATAAGCGGGTGTGAGGAAAGGGACGCGGGATGGTTGCGCGAATCGGCTGGAAATCCGTCCCGGCCCCGGTCCGGGCATGAGACCTGATCCGGGGGGAGCGGGCGCTCCGCGGAGCCGGCTTCCCAGGAACGAACCGCGGGCGCGCCTTGTTCGGCCAATTCGATGGCCCGGATCAACCGCCGCGGATTGTTCTTGTCCCGTACCCGTTCATAGTGCTCGGGGTCCAGTCTCCGCAGCTGTTCCTGCAGACCGGAAAGGCCTTGCCGGTCATACAGGTCTTCGGCCCGGCGGCGAATGTCTTCCCGCGCCGGCGGCAGGTCGTCCAGCCCGTGCGTCAGGCTCTTGATGTACAGCCCGGTGCCGCCGGTCACAATCAGCTTCCGCCCCGCTTTCCGGGTTTCCGCTATCGCCTGCCCGGCATGCCGGTACCAGGCGCCCACGCTGAATGGGGTCTCGGGTGTAACGAGATCGATTCCCCAATACGATACACGTGATTGTTCTTCACGGGTGGGTTTCGCCGTGCCGATATCCATACCCCGGTACACCAGCATGGAATCGGCCGACAGGATATCGCAACCCTCCGACTCCGCGAGAACCTGGGATACGGCGGTCTTGCCCATTCCGGTCGGCCCCACCAGAAAGAAGGCGGCCGGCCCGGATGCCTTATGATGCAGGGGGCGTCCACACATGTTCACGCATCCCTGCGGCTACGAGCGTTTTGATTTCTCTTTCGACTGATCATGCAATGGATGGCCCGCCAACCAGATGGCGGACACGATGTAGATGCCGACACCGACGCAGATAGCCGAGTCGGCGACATTAAAGACGGGCCAGTGATATCCGGCGATGTGGAAGTCGAAGAAATCGACCACATATCCCAGCCGGATACGATCAATCAGGTTACCCAGTATTCCCCCTACCAGCAAACCCAGCGCCAGTCGATGTTCCCATGTATCGCTCATAATGCTTCGGCGAAACAGGGCAATCACGACGAGCACAATCATCGATAACAGCGTGAGCTCCAGGTTGTATCCCCGCAACATGCCCCAGGCCGCCCCCGTATTGCGCAGATAGGTCAGGTGAAAGAATCCGTCTATCATCGGGCGCGATTCACCGAGTGCAAACGAATAGCGAACCAGGGTCTTGGTAACCTGGTCAATCAGCGTGATCAGAATGGCCACTACTAATGGGAGCATGGCGAAAAAGGTTTCGGACGATCGTCCGTCCTCCGGGGTCGCCCGGTATTTCTAACTACGGCGCGTAACCGTCATGCAAAAGACGGTGGTCACGGATTATCCGGCTTACCCCCCCTGATTCAGGGTTGGGCCGAACGGTCGATATCGTGCCTTCCCCTTCTCTATTTCGGATTGTGCGGCTACACAATACCGGGTGTACGGAATGACTTTGAGTCGTTCTTTCTCAATGGGCTTACCCGTCTCTTCACAGATTCCGAACGTCCCATTATCGATCCGCCGGATCGCTTCATCGATTTCATACAGGATATCGTGTTCCGAGCTCACCATGTTCAACGCAAATTCCCGATCGAAATTGTCCGTCCCCTGATCAGCCATGTGGATGCTGTACCCGGAAAGATCACCGGTCGAATCGCGCTGCGAATGATTCAGGTTGTCGCCTTTCAGAAAGGAAATGTCATCCACCACCACATCCCGTATGTTCAGCAACAGTTGACGATAGGCCTTCAGTTCCTTTCTCGTCAGGTGCTTCTTCCCCTTGCGGGACTTCACCGCCCGTGTCTTCTTTTTCACGGGCGTTTTCTTTTTC
>SLKG01000134.1 GCA_007134735.1 Kiritimatiellia bacterium | reverse complement strand
CTCGGCCCGACTCCGCCCTTCGGGCTTCGCCGAGGCAAGCGGGAGCCTCGCCCTCCATGCCGAAAGCAACGGTTCATTATACAATGGATTCTTGGGTTTTTCGAACATTAATTCCATGCCGCGAAATCGGAACCGATAATTTCAGCACGGCTTCGACATGCCGAGTCACCGGAACAAATCCTCCTCTTGGGGCCGGAGAAGATCGCGCGCCGTTCCATTCGATTCCTCCCATTTCAATCCGCGCACCAGCACCGCGGGCATTCCCGCCGCCTTGTGCATCAAAAGGCCCGCGGCCGCCGCGATCTCATCGGCCCACGCCGGCACCGTCGCCCGCAATGTCTTCCCGCATGCGTCCTTCGTGCCGACCAGGTTGAGCACGGGGGGCACCCCGGCGATACCGATGGCGATATTGACCAGGCCCACCCTCCAGGGTCGCCCGAACGAGTCGGAAATGACAATACCGGGCGCGCGTCCCGCCAGACGCCGCAATCCCTCCCGCAATGCCCGCGCGCTTCGATCGGGATCCTCCGGCAACAAGACGACCGACCGGTCGCCCGGCACGTTGGACTCATCGATTCCCGCGTTGGCCATGATGAAGCCCAGGCGATGAACACATATGACAACCGATTCCCGTTCATCGGTCGGCGGTTTCACGCGCAGAATCTGTTGGCTTTCCCGAAGGATCAATTCCACCTTGGCCGGATCCTTCCGGACATCCCGCGCCAGTCGGATTGCCTCCTGCGAGGGCTCCACATCATCAAGCCGGACGATCCGCCCCTCGGCCTTCGACACGATCTTGTGCGCCAGCACCAGGATATCCCCGTTCTCGAGCGTCATGCCCGCGCGCGTCAGGCTGTCCGCCAGGATCGCGGCCAAGTCGTCGCCCGGCCGGATTTCCGGGAGGCCGGGTACGGCCTGCATTACAATTTCAGAGGCAGGTTCCATTCCTCGAACATCTTTCTCAATGTGTCGTTGCATCCGTTCCGGAGGAAAGCCCGAACATCGTCCGGGGTGTCCAGATCGAGCACCAGGCTTTTCAAGCGCAGGACGGTACACGGTATGTCCTTTGCGCGCGCCTGCTCAAGATAATCTGGAAAGGAACGGTTTCCGAAACGATGCGTCAACACGTCGGGCGGCGTGGTCAGAATGGCGTTGGTCCCGTCGTCGCCGGTCGCGGGGCACAGGATCACGGACGGATCCGGACGGTCGTGCGACAACAAGCGGCGGAATTCGCCGGCATCCAATTCCGCCATGTCCCCGGGAATCACCACCTGTGACGCGAACCCGTTTTTCATGCTCCACGCCGTGGCGTTCTTCACCGCGGCGGTTTCGCCTTCCGGGCGCTCTTCCTTCAATACCGCAAAGCCTTCCTCTTCGGCCCGACCCGCCACCCGCGGTGAATCCGTTACCACCAACACATGCGCAACCGATGTGAAACCCTTGAAGAACACAAATGTCTGTTCGATCAACGCCCAGGCCAGCGCCCGGCGTTGTTCCGGTGAAAGGAGGTCCGCCAAACGCTCCTTCGCGTGTTCCGGGTTTTTGATGGGGAGTACGATGTTGATCATGATGGTTGTATATGTATGTCAGGTATTTTTTACCCCGCGTTTCGCGGGGTTTGCCTGACCGTTTCTACCCTGTGTCCCGCTCTGTCTCCCGGTCGGGCAGGAATGCCCGACCTACTTCCGCGCCAACCGCATGCGGTGCTGTCAGTCGGGCAAGAATGCCCAACCTACTGTATGTCAGGCATTCCTGCCTGACAGTTTTCGCCTTGTGCCACAGCCTGCTCGGGCCAATACGTTTTGTCTGCTCTCGTCCACGGCCATTTCTGCCGCGAATCCACCAGGCCGGCTTTGACTGGATTATCAACAATATAATTAGCCAACGATTCAATCTCTTTCTGCGTTCTGCACCAGTGATCGAAATTTTCATCCATCCAGAAGGATCCTTTTCTGTCCAGAAGTCGATTCGCCTCCCGCGCGGTCCAGCCCTTCAAGATACCAAGATGATGATTCAAAAGATGGTTTTGCCCCTGCGTATTCCGCGTCAAAACATGTACATGATTGGGCATGACGGTGAGTGCATGAATCAACCAGCCACGCTCTTCAAGCCAATGAAAGGCGTTAAAAACAATATCCGCTAGAGGAGCATGGTCCAGATGCGTTGCGCCATTCTTTGACGCGTCTAGAATGGCTTCAATTCGGACAAAGGCTTCTCTCTGCCATTCATTCATTTCGGTTGGGTCATTTCTTTTCTGCAGGGCCTCCCGTTCTTGCCGTAGCTTGATTGCGACTGCTTGCGGAATGGACCCCTTGAGGCGAAAGGTTACAAAATAAGAACGGTCGGCAACCATCCAATGAGGCAAATGCCTTCTTTTGAATGAAATTGTTCGGGTCATGTTCTTTCCGGTTTCCAAGTCGGGCAAGAATGCCCGACTTACTGTATGTCAGGCATTCCTGCCTGACCGTTTCCGCCCAGTGCCTCAGCCTGCTTTTTCCACCGCCCGCATGCGGTGCTGTCAGTCGGGCAAGAATGCCCGACCTACTGTATGTCAGGCATTCCTGCCTGACAGTCTCTACCCTGTGCCCTGTCCTACTTCCAGGTCGGGCAAGAATGCCCGACCTACTTCCCCCGCCAACCGCGCTCGATCGTCCCGGTTTTTCATCACCGTCTGCGTCACCAGCGTCTTCAACCCTTTTCCTTCCAGCGCGGCCGCGTATGCCCGGTCCGCTTCGTCGATCACCAGGGCATCGATCAATCCCTCGTAACAGGAGGCCACGCCGACCGGATCCACGGAGTACCCTTTTGCCCGCATCATGCGATCCGATGGCCCTTTCAGGGCGCGCCCGCCGACAATGGGCGACACGGCAACACGGAAAGCCGAACACCTTTTCAAAGCCTCCCGGATTCCCGGCACGGCCAGGATCGGGCCGATACTGGCGATGGGATTGCTCGGCGCCATCACCACCATGTCCGCCGCATCCAACGCGTCCAACGCTTCCGGAGCGGCCCGCGCCTTGTCCGCACCGTCGTACCGAATGTCCCGGGGCTCGGGCTCGCACCGCGCCTTGAGAAAATATTCCTCGAACGGCATCGTGCCCGAATCCGTTTCGACAACGGTCCGCAGAAAGTCATCGGTCGGCAACAGAATCCGCGCAGTGGTCACCCCCAGTTGCCGGGCGATCTCATCCGCGATTGTTGTGGGCCGCACCCCTTCCCGGCGCCGGCGTGTGCGATGGATGTGCGTGGCCAGATCGCGGTCGCCGAGATTCATCCAGGTGTCCTCGCCGAGCCGTGCCAGCGCCTCGAGCGCATGGAACGTGTCGCCCGCGATGCCCCAGCCTTTCGATTCGTCCACGATCCCGGCGAGCGTATAGGTAACGATATCGGGATCGGGCGACACCCAGAGCCCGTGTTGTTCCACGTCGTCGCCGGTGTTGGCAATGACCGTCAGGTTCGCGCGCGGTTCAAGAAGGGCGAACCCGTCCACCAACTTGGCGCCGCCCACCCCGCCGGAGAAGAGGGTGATATGTGGAGCGCGTTTTTTCATATTCTTGTCAAGGCCCGGGCGCCCATTCTTCCGAAGGAACTTGTGACGGCGGCCCGCCCTGGTTCCGGATATCTAAACAAGAACTCAAGCATACTTCTTCACCACGGCCTCGACAAAGAATTCTTCGTCGGTATCAATGCCCGTGACAACTTCGTATTGGTGCTCGTGGAGCATGCGGGTAACGCCTTGCAGGCAGGGCATATGATCGTGGCGTATGGGAAGATCCAGCCTCGAGTGATATTCGTTGAGCCGCACACGGCCTTCCAGATGGGCGATGACCAATCGCCCTTCTTTTTTCAGAACCGGGCGCACATGGCGCAACACATGCTCCTTGTCGTCGAAATGCGGAAACACTCGGAACAGCATGATCAGGTCGCAGGACGCCGGCGGAAGATCCGCGGATTCCGCGGCGGCACACCAAATGGTTACGTTGGGCCGGTGTCCGTGCTCTTTCCGGCAGAGTTCCAGCATCCCCGGGCTGTTGTCAAACGCCAGGACGGCTCCTTCCGGACCCACCCATTGCGAAAGATATCCGGTCAGCGGGCCCGCTCCGCATCCCGGCTCCAGCACATGGCACCCCGTGAGGTCGCCCAGCCGTTCTTTCAATTGTTCAATCTGCCGGTGATGCTCCGGGGTAAAAAGCAGGGGATCGTTTCCCGTGGCTACCTTGTCAAAGAAAATGCTTTTGTTCATGGATCCGCCTTTTGCGGGTTAACGGGATTCCGCATAAGCGGTTCTTGCCGTTGAGAAGCCCAGACTTAACGCATAAATGAGTGAGGATACAAGCACGATGCTCGCCCCGGCAGGCCAGTCCAACACCAGGGATACGGTCAATCCCCCCAAGGCGGCCAGGGCGCCGAGCGCCATGGACAGGGCAACGACCGATTTGTACCCTTTCGCCAGCTGCAGGGCCGCGACCGCCGGATTAATCAACAAGCTGTACAACATCAGACCGCCGACCACGTTCAGGTTGACGGTGACGGTAAACCCGCAAAAGGCGATCATGGCATAATAAATGGCGGTGGCATGGATTCCGGATGCGCGGGCAATATCGCGATCAAAGAGAACCGCCTTGGTTTCCTTGCCCAGCAACGACAACAACAGCAACGGCAGGAGGGCGGCGATACCCAGCGGCCACAGATCCACCCAGCGCACGAGAAGCAGGTTGCCCCACATCAGGCTCAATACATCCGTGCGCTGATGTTGAAGCAGGCCTATGCCGAGAAAGGCAAGGCCAAGCGTCAGGGAGAAGAGAACGCTCATGACCGTATTGGCGTGCGTGCGCGTCTTATCGGCCATCGGCCCGATGAGCGCGGCCGTGGTCAGGGATGCCACCAGGGCGGTCGCGAGTATGGGCGTGCCGATGAAATAGGAGAGCACCGCGCCGGCCAATGCGGCGTGCGCCAGGCAGATGCCCATGAACGGCAGATTCATGGAAACCAGAATGAATCCCGCCAGTCCGCAGCCCGCGCCGCCGAGCAGGCCCGTCAACAGCCATTTAAGCTCCAATGCCGTCATGACGACTCCTCGGGCAGGGCCAGATAGCGGCCGCGGGACTCGATGACACGCAACGGCAGGTCATAGAGTTTTGATAGGTTTTCGGATTGCAGGATGTGTTCCGGTGAACCCACGGCCGAAAGGCGTCCGTCCTCCAGCAGGGCGACCCGGGTGATGCCGGGGGGGAGATGGCGCAGGTCATGGGTGACCATGATCACTGTTGCGCCGGTTGTGCGCCACAGTTTTCCGACCAGTTGCGTGATGGCTTCCTGCCAATGAAAATCCAAGTGCCCGGCCGGCTCGTCGAGCAACAGGATTTCGGGTTCCTGTGCCAGGGCCCGGCCGAGGTGTACCTTGCGTTGTTCGCCCCCGGACAGAACCGCATAGGGACGTTCCGCCAGCTTCATCAAACGGGTCTGTTCCATGATCCGGTCGCAGATTTCCCGGTCGGACGTATTCAGGCGGCGGCCGGTTCCGCGAACGCCGGCTCGTCCCATTTCAATCACCTCGCGTACGGACAGGGGGAGCGCCGCGGGTGGACGGGCATGCAACTGGGGCACATACCCGATCCGCCGGCGTAATCGGCTCAAGGCGCGCGAAGCCATGCGGGTAATGGGCTGCCCCAATACGCGAAGGTCTCCGATGAAGGGAATCAGTCCCGGCATGGTCTGGATCAGGGTGCTTTTCCCCGCGCCGTTCGGGCCCAGCACCGCAAGAAACTCGCCCGGGGCAATGGAAAGGGATATCTGCCGGAGAATATCCACGCGAGCGCGGCAAACGCTTACGTTATGGAATTCGATAGCCGGATTCATGGGAGCCCGTTGATGAGCGCATCCACGTTGGCATGGAAGAAGTCCCAATACGCGCCGGCTTCTCCGGAAAAGGGGTAGTTGCCGAGCATGATACCGGGCAACCGGGCCGCTTCCGTCAGCGCCTCCAGATGGCGTTCACCCCATTGTTGATTGCCGATGACGGCGTCGGCCCCGGCCGTGCGGGCCATATCCACGGCGCGGCTCAACAGCCAGGCGGAACTGTCCGCCCCTGCAAAATAGACCGCGACCACATTCAGACCCGCCCATTCGCAAAAGGCTTGTTGATAATTGGCCGCCAGCACCCGGCGGCCGTTCAAGGGTCTCAGGCGGTCGCGCGCCCGCTGTTCTTCGTCCTTTGCCCGTTGTTCTACGGCGCGCGCCCGTGTGTGAACGTGTGGCGCATAATCCGGCCATGCATCGGCAAGCCGGGCCGCCAGCTCGCGACACATGGCGGCATAGCTTTCCGGAATCACAAAACTATCGTGGGAGGGGACGGGGTGAATGCGTTCGGTGTCGATGCCCGATTTGATCAGGCCGTCGTCGAGTGATGACTGGTAATCGTGCCGCACAAAAAGGTCGGATCCCGTCATGGCGCGTACCTGTCCGGGCGAAAGATCAAAATGGCCGGGGCACGAGCCCGGAGGCATGAGGCGAATGATGTCCACATGGGGCTCCATCAAGTCGCGCACGGCCGTTTCAATCAGAGTGGTCGTAACAACAACCACCGGTCTCTTCGTTTCTGTTTCGCCCGGCGAGGAAGGGCCGGCCGACAGCAGCATAAAGAGGATGAGAAGAACGCGGTTCATGGCACCGTAAAGGAGGCCCCGTCTCTGGACTTGATACGCGCAATGACCCCATGATCGCCGGTCCCGCCGTACCAGGTATGACCGGCCACCGGTGCTTGCGGATGCAATGCCCGTTCCCGGCTGGGACGCGGGCCCAGGCTCCATATGGCCCAGGACAGCGGCGCCGCCCGATCGTTACGATAGCGGCCCGGTCTCCGGCACGCCGGAAAATCACCGGGAACATACATGGTAAAATAATCGTCCTGCAGGGCATTATTCAGCAGGTAGGGTCCTATCGCCGCGTACTTGTACGTGTGGCCGGGATTGAACGGATCTTCCATCGAAGAGGACATGGGGCCTCTTCCGCCCGACGGCATATACCCGCCCTCGACCAATTCGGGCGGGATTTGGCACCAATGGTCGCGTTCCCGTGTATTGCAGGATACCCGGACGGGCGGGTATTCATGATGGTCCGCGTAATACAGCTCCAGCGCCACTTCAATATGGCGCAGATCCGACTTTACCCGGGTCACGCGCGCCGTTTCCAACACCGCAGATATGGACGGCGCCAGCAGCAGAAGCATGAGGGCGACCACGGCCAGAACCGCCAGCAGTTCCGGCAGCGAGAATCCGTGCGACGGCCCGGGCCCGGGCTTCCGGATTATCGCGTTACGATCCGGGGCGCGCGGGCCCGTCCATAATGTGATGTGGCGATCCATATATGGTTGATCCCCCACCTGCGGTTCGGCGTTCAGAGTTACTGCTTCTGTTTGAGGCGGTAGATGCGAACCGGGTCGCCGTTCTCCGCCGGATCTTCTTCAACCGCGATCCATTTTTCCGGCGGAGAGGTCACCCTCTCCCACCCGGATTCGCCGGTCAGGTCCGTTGTGTATTCCAGGTTATAATTCGTATAGGTTCCAGACCAATATAACAGCATTTTGCCGCCTTGCGACACCACGCGCAGTTCCGGCCCGATTTCCTGGACAAAGAGCTCATAACCGTGCGTCCCGTCCGATCCCGATCCGGACTCCTGGTTCAAAATGCCCACGGCCGTAAACCACCCCTCCGGTGGCGGTCCCAGATCGGTCAACGGCATGCGCAAATTAAAGTAGCGGCCTTCCCCGTCCGTTACCGTGCAGCGCCGGTCCGCCCAATGGGTCTGCCCCCAGCCGGAGGACCCGAAGTAGTTGGTCGTGAGACGGATGGATTCGATGCGTACGCGCATGGCCTGATAATACTCGCCGCCGGATTGGCGAGTCTGGTCAAAAATTTCGTCGGTCCCGCTGGTGACCAGGTCCGCCAGCGTGATGACCTCCGGATCGGGCAGGCCATGGCCCGCTTCAATGAGGGCTATGTCAAAATCGTTGTCCGGGCTTGTCCGATGCGCTTCGTTGATATTTCGTTTACCGCCATAAAAGAGAGATTGGCGGGCGGTTACCTCGATCAGGTCGCCTCGTCGGAACTGATGAGCTCCGTCAAAATTGACACGTTGCATTTCATTGGACCATTCCGCTTCCGAATATACATTACCTGCGGGAATCCAGGGACCCAGACTGGTATAGTTCTGTCCCATCCAGCAGGCGGTGCCTCCGCGGTCGTCCGGATCAACGGCCTGGAAGAAAATTTGCCATTGCGCACCCATTTGATTTTCCGTTTCAGCGCCCGAATCCCACGTCGAATCCAGCATCTCTTCCGGATTGTTCAAGAGCACGCCTTGCATGCGAAACGGGTGTGCCCCTTCCCAGGCGCTGGTTCCGTCCTCTTCTATGGCCTGCAAATCCTTGTGCCATTCCATCGGGGGTTCTCCCCGAGCCATGCCGCCGGCCAACAGTCCCACGATCAGCATGATTATGAAACGGGTCTTATTCATATGTGATGTTCCTTTTCTTTCTTAGCGAGCGCGTAATATTACGTTTCTGCTATTCGTAACAATATGGCCGAGGCATCAGAAGTCAAGTGGGTATGATAAACGGAATAATGGCGCCTGTGCCGACCCGCGATGGACCGGGAGAGTAGATGGCTCCGGTGATGGTCGCACGCCTTCGGGATGGCGCCCGCTATCCGATTATTCCGGCACGTTTTTTCGGATCAGTGTGACGACCAGTCCATCGTCGCTTCGTTCCGGTTTGATCGTGTCGCACATCATGGCCACCACCGCCAACTCGTTGCCGTCTTCGACCTCGCCGGCCAGTTGCCAGTAATAACTGGAGAGGGAGGGATCGCGCTCGGAATCCAGGAGATCCTTTAGCGTGTTGAATTCTTTTTCATCGGGATGCACCCCCTTGAGGAGAAACTTGATTTCGTGTTCCTCCTTCCGGGGAATCAGGTGGATGATAATCTCACACTTGTATTTCAGCAGAAAGAAATTGGTGACCTCATCGATCATTTTCGTGATCTTCTTTGTTTCATTGCTCATCGCTCTTCTCCTTGCGTTTCAACGCCTCCATCACCGGAACCAGCATGGCGGCCACAAAGCCGCCGGCAAATCCGTTGTTATACAGATTCATTCCTCCGTGCAGCATCCCGACGTTCATTACGACGGACAGGTGGAAGAAACCGGCCAACAGGCCGGCCTTGATCCCGTACTGCCCCGCTATGGGCGCCAGCGTGGTGCCGAAAAGCCCCGCGATAATTACGGGCGTGGAATCCGGAGTCCACTGGGTCACATAGGCCGCGATGCATACACCGGCTAAAATGGGCAGGCTGTTTTTGAAGTGCTTGCCGAACGCGGCAAACCCGACCACGGTCAGGATTCCGCCAATGACGGGACCGTTGAACGTGCCGCGCAGAAGAAGCACGAATGCGGAGGAGAGAAGGCCCATGACGCCCATATTGATCACCGTTGCGGCCAGGCCGCCTATCCGGACAAAGTCACTGACCAACCGTCCCGAGGAGTTCAGGATCGCACGACCCGACTCGCGCAATTGCGGCCATTGATTACGGGCGTTGAGGGCCCCACCGGCGATCATGGCCAGAAAAGACAGGTTCAAGAGAACGCCCAGGAAGAAGGAATAATCATGACTGATAAGTTCTCCCGTTTGTATCGTCAAACCGAAGCTCCGCAAGACGGCCGACAGGAAGGAACCGATCAATCCGCCGGTGAACCCGACGTTGTAGATGTTGTACCCGTCGTGGAATCGGAGCATGTGAGAGGCCAGCGGGGGCAGTACAAACCCGGCGGCCAGGCCGGCGCACAAACCCAGCGGAATGGCCAAGCCCCACGGCCATTCGGATCCGATCGCCACGAAACTGGCCAGTGGCGCGAGCGTCGTGCCGAACAGCGCCACAATCAGATAATCCCGGTATTCCACCCCCTGATAGCGCGTGTACAGCCAGACCCCGCCCAGTAACGGCCAGATATTGATGATGTTCTTGCCAAAGAAGGCAAAGCCGATCACCGTGTACACGGCCGCGATGAACGGTCCGCTCACCTTGATGCGGTTCATGGCCATCAACCCCACTGAAATCACCCCGCACAACCCCGCATTGACGAGCGTCGCGCCCAAGCCCCCCACCGCCAGATAATCGGTCAGCAACAAGGAGTGGGACCGAACAATCGCCCGCAGGCCGGCCAGAATCGCGACCGGCGAATCAACGGCGCAACCTGCGGCAATCAACAGCAATGGGAACGCAGCTAGAGCGAGATAGATATGGCGTTCTGTTCTGTCCATGATACGACGCGCGATTGCAATTGAGTCGAACGTTCAACAGATGGTTATGCCAGTTGACTGCCGGTCGTGGCCGCGGCCAGGGAACAGTATTTCAGGCCTTTCACCGATCGCAGGCTCTGGTAAAGCCGGTCGATTTCGCCCGGCTTTCCCTGCACAGCGACGATTTCGAGACAGTTGTCGTGATCCAAATGGAAATGCTGGGTGGCGATGACCAGGTGGTGGTACTTGTGCTGGGCCGCGGTTAAATGATGGAGCAGATTGTGCCGGTGATGGTCGTACACCATCAGGATGGCGCCCGCCACACGCCGCCCCTTGACCCATTCGGACCGGGTCAGGCTTTCGCGAATCAGGTCGCCGATGGCCTTGGACCGGGTCGGATAGTTCTGGGCGGCAATCTGCCGGTCAAACGCCTCCACCAGCTTCTCGTCCAGCGAGATGCTCAATCGCCGTAACTTGCTCATACCCCATATATATAAGGAGTACATCACGATTCCAAGGCGAAAGGGGGACAGGTACCTTTATTCCTGCCATCCCCCCGCCTCTTGGGAGCCCGTCACCCCGACGGGGGCGTCGGGGCTCCACAGAGTGGTATCGCGGGCCAATGGAGCCGCAGCCTGTCCGCCTCCGGTGGAACGCCCTCGTCGCGCGGCACACCATCAGGGACATTGGGGACAGGTACCCTTACGCTCATGTCTTCGCCGATCCCCCTTCGATGATGAACCGGCCCGGAAATACGCGGCGGACGGTCGCCGGATGCAACAGCGCGGCGCGATGCAGGAGTTCGCGCACTTCCGGGATCGTAAACCCGCGGCGTATGGACGTCACGCCGTCCTGAATCAGAAAACTGCCGTGAAAGAATGGAGAGCAGCCCATGCGAAAAGCCCGGGCGGACCAGACACTGCGAGTCAGGTCGCTCACGAGGTATCGACGAAGATCGGAGCGGTCCAACAGCCGGAGCAGATCGACACATTTCGGGTCCGGAAAATGATGGAGTACGTGATTGGCGAAAACATAATCCGGATTGCCCCATGCCTCCTGGTCGAAAAGGTCGGCATGCACGATGCGGATTTCAGGATAACCCGCGTTGGCCGCGGCCGCATAGCGTATGATTCGCTCATCGCGCTCGATAGCCGTGATACGGAACGTCGCCCCCAACCTCCGCGCGCGGCGCACGAGCCACCTTGAAATATCACACCCCCCCGCGCCAAGATCCGCCAGGTGTCGCGGTTGTCCGGGATCCTTTTTCAAATCGGTCAGTACGGTACGCGTCAGTATACCCCGCGATCGCGAAATCAGCCGATTGAGCGTCTCGAATTGGTCCAATGTCCGGAAGAGTCGATCTTCCGGGCTGTCGGCCCGGTCCATCTCCTCAGCCAGATCGACGCGCCGGGCGAAATCTGCCGGGTTCATGCCCCCTCCATTTCCTGGCATGAGGACGCCGCGGGATCGGGCTTGATCACGGTCACCCATTCAATGCATCCCATGAAATAACGGCGCACCGACCGGACACGCAGCCCCGCTTCTTCAAACAGGACGGCGAGCCGGCGACGATCCGGAAACGTTTTTAAGCTATCCGCAATATAGCCGTACACATCGGGGTTGCGATGGAGGATCAGCCCCCAGAAACCGCCCCAGATTTTCAGCAGGGCAATTTCAAGGACCTGGGCCACGCGATTGGGCGGCTTTGAAAAATCAAGAAAGTCCGCGCGCCCCCCGGGCTTGAGCACGCGGTATATCTCGTTCAATACTTCCGGGAGGTCGCCGGCGTTGCGCAGGGCGTAGCCCCCCGTGACAAGATCCACGGAGCGGCTTTCAAGGCCGGTATCGGCCATGTCCCCGAGTTGAAAGCGCACGTGCGGAAAGGGAACCCGCGTGCGGGCGATATCGAGCATCGGTTCGGTTAAATCCAGTCCAAGTATGTTTCCCCGCGGATATTTCTCCGCAAGACGCCGGGTCAAGTCGCCCGTGCCGCAGGCAATATCCAGGCAAACGGGCGCGTCCATATCCGGAAGGGCTTTGATGAGGCCGCCCTTCCACACCCGGTCACGGTCGAAAGAGAGCAGGCGGGTGACGCGGTCATAGCGGGGCGCCACAGTGCGGAAGAGTTGTTCGTTCAGCCGGCGTTTCCGCGAGGGCTCGCCGAGATATTCGCGCGGCTTGAGTCGGAATGCCGGGCTCATGCTTCGCGCCCCTTCCCGTCGATCACCGGAGCTGGATCAGGTCCATCGGGAATGGTCAGCATGGAGAAGAAGGGCGCAAGATGATGGCGCAGGGGGGTGCCGAACAGAAGATACCGGATTGCTTGTGAACGCAACGCCGAGGGCAGGCGACCGGTTCGGGTTCCGAGCCACATCCCGCAGGCCGCGCGATTCGCGGCGCGACGAAAGGCCCGGCGTCGATCGGATTCATAGCCGGCCAGCAGCGGTCCATGGGGTTGGCCTTCGCGGAGGGCTCGTCTCAACGATGCGGCCAGGTGCCACGCATCGGCGAGCCCCGTGTTCATGCCCTGTCCGCCGATGGGGCTCATGACATGCGCCGAGTCTCCGCAACAGGCGACGCGGGACCGGACATACCGTCGGTTCAACCTGCGCTCGGGCGTGAAAACACTGTGCCAGAGCTCGTCTTCCTCCGAAAGTTCGATTCCCGCCAGCGCGCGTACCCTGCGGCGCAGTTCGGCGGAGTGGCGATCAGACGAGGCCGGGTCGGCCAGAACCACCCACCGCCGTTTGTTCCGGGGCAGGGGAAATGACTCCACGGAACCACCCGGAGTGAAGAACAGGTGCGCCGTATGGTTCCACCCGGTACGATCTTCGTAATCGCCCATGAGAAAAGATGGGGCATAGGGCGTGCCGGGTGTATCGAGGTTCAGCATGTTTCGAATCCGGCCCGCCGCGCCGTCGCAGGCTGCCAGAAATGGTGTGCGCACGGTGTGGACGGTTCCGGTTTCGGCGTCGCGGAGTTCCGCGGTTACGCCGTTCGCATCCTGCTCCATGCCCGTCAATTCGGTGCCGGCACGAAACTCGATCGTCGTTTGCGCAACCGTGCGGTCTTCCAATATGCGCATGAGATTATGCTGGGGAATGGACAGAATGAACGGGTAGGGCCGCGGCAGGGCGGAGAAGTCCACGCGTCCCAGGACCCGGTCGGAGTCATGAACGACCGCCTGTTGCACGCGGCATCCCGCCGCCACAACCGCGTCCGACAAGTCCACGGCGCGAAACTTCATCAGGGTCGGCGGCATGATCCCGATGGCGCGGGAGTGTTGCGGCCGCTGTGTGCGCCGCTCTACCAGGAGACAGCGCACCCCGTGCGCGCCCAGCAGGTTGGCCAGAAAGAGGCCTACCGGGCCGGCGCCCGCGATCACCACCCCGGGATCTTCTTTCCGTCCGTTTCCCGTCATGGCGCTCCTGTAAGCTCCACCAGCGCGGCAAAGGCGGAAAACCCCGCGCCAAACGAAAGCAATACGCCCAGCTCTCCCGCGGATGGTTGCCTGGTCGCAAGCACCCGTTGCAGGGCGAACAGCACGGAGGGGGACGACATGTTTCCGTATTCGTGGAAGATGGCGACCGAAGGCGCCAGCGCGTCCTCCGGAATTCCCAGTTGCTGTCCCACCCGCTCCAGTACGGCCGTGCCGCCGGCATGCACCGCCCAGTGTGTGATGTCGTCCTGTTCCAGCCGGTGCGCCGCCAGCAACCGGGCCAGGGTCTGCCCGGCCAGCCGGGCTCCGATGACCGGGACGCGTGAATCCAGGTGATTGCGCAGACGCCCGCCGGATTGGGTATAGCGGAGATGATGCCGGTGTTCCGGATGCACGGAAGATTCGAACCCGAGTATGCGAACCGGACCTTGTTGAGGGGCGTCGTGTTCGTCCGGCATGGCCAGCACGGCCGCCGCGGCGCCGTCGCCGAAGATGGAATTGCTGACCACCAGGCCGGGTTCATTGCCCATGAAGAGCGTGGCCGAGCAGATTTCCACCGCCACGCAGAGCACGGGCCGTTGACCATTCATCGCCAGCCATCCCGTCGCGCATTCCAGGTTGGGCAGGGCCGCGCCGCAACCCATGCCCACGATGTCCAGGGTGCGCAGATCATGCGGCGCGCCCAGGTCTTCGACCAGGTAGGACGACAAACCGGGGCACACATAGCCCGTGCAGGTGTTTACCGCCAACCCGCCGAGATCGGCCGCGGAAAGACCGGCTGCGGTGAGCGCTTTCTCGGCGGCCTCCGCCGCGGTTTGGCGGGCGTGGGACAGGAAGCGGTCGTTCAGGCGGTCCGGATCGGTCTCGCACGCATCCTCTTTCCGCGCCATCCCGATGTAACGTCCGCGTACCGGTCCCTCCAGCAACAGGCGCCGGTACAGGTCGTGTTCCTCCGGGGCCAGGTTGAAATGGGCGACATAGAAATCATAGGCCTCGGATTGCGTCACATATAAGGCCGGGTTGGCGGTGCCCAAGGCGCGTATCATGCTGTTCATTTTCATGGGGCCGGATTGAAACATATCGCCCGGACAACCTAAAGGCAAACAACCACCGCTATGGGGCCAGGGCTTATGAGGCCGCGAAGGTGTCGATCATGAGTTTCACGTCGTCCGCCATGGGGTAGAGGATCGGGCATGTGCAACCGTGATCGATGTATTCCTGCACCTTCTTTTTGGCCTGATCCGGCGTGCCGCTGGCGGATATGCGATCAACCAGATCATCCGGCACGTATTGCATGGCCTTTTCGACCTGCTCTTTTGTGGCGGGCCAACCCAGGGTCTCCTGGATCTTGTCTACGACTTCCTGCGGCGTGTTGCTGGCCTTGGCGATATGCGGTTGCTGTGCGAGATACTGGGTCAACAGCCACTTGGCCGCATACCGCGCCTTGTTCTCGTCGTGATCCACGGAACAGACGATCAACTGGGGCCGGTCCAGGTCGTCCACCGAACGTCCCGCCTTCTTCGCGCCCGCCTCGAGCTGTTCCATGGCCTGGTCGTTGTAGTCGGGCGACACGCAATAATTAAGCACAGCGCCGTCGGCGATCTCGCCGGTGAGCTCCATCATCTTCGGCCCGGTCGCGCCGATCATGATGGGTACGTTACGCGGATCGGTATTGCCGTGCACCACGTCAAGCTTGATGCCGTTCACCTTGTGGAATTCGCCCTCGTACGTGACGGTCTCCATATTGAGCAGGCGGCGCAGGACCTCGACGGTTTCCCGCATGGCCTTGAGCATGCGGCGCCGCTCGATTCCCACGTTCTTCGCCAGCGGATCCCACCACGCGCCAATGCCGCAAATCACACGGTTGGGCGCCAGGTCGTCGAGCGTTAGAAAGGTCGAGGCCAGGAGGCCGATATTGCGCGTCCAGTTGTTGATGACGCCGGAGCCGACCTTGAGTTTCTTCGTTACCGCCGCGAAGGCGGCCATGGGCACGATGGCGTCACGCACCAGGCGCGATTCCGCCTGCCAGACCGCCTCGAACCCCTTGGATTCGGCATACTTGCAGTGTTCCATGCCTTCCTGGAGGGAATGCTTGTCCTGGAGATAGATGGCCATTCGTTTTGGATTCTGTGTGCTCATGGTATTCCTTTCCTGTTGTTTGACTGAAAGAGCAGTTGTTCTTTTATGACGGCCGGGCGCACGCCCGTCACCGCGCCCAGCGTTCGCGCCTGCGCGTCGTCCCGGTCCACGAGCGGAGCACAGATGCCGGGATCGTGATCGTCGTATGCTTCCATCACCTCGTACGCCGTATTGCGGCGTACGGGCCGGCGGCCCGCTCCGCGGATCATCCGGACCATTTCCGCGGGGGTGATCTCCTCGCCATACGGCGCGCCCGCCGCGCGCGAGATGCGCTCGTTCATCAAGGTTCCGCCCAGGTCGTTTGCTCCATACGACAGCGCTTCCTGCGCCAGGCGAGGTCCCATTTTCACCCAGGAAACCTGGAGGTTGTCGATCCACCCGTTCAGCATCAAGCGCGCGACCGCGTGCATGCGGATATGCTCGGAATAGGTCGGTCCGGGGCGCGCTTCGCCCGAAATAAAAATCGGTGAGTTCTGATGGATGAAGCCGAGCGGTACAAATTCAGTGAAGCCGCCGGTATCCTTTTGGATCGCGCGGATTCGGGCGATATGATGCGCCCAGTGACGCGGTTCATCCACGTGTCCGTACATGATCGTGGCCGTGGTCGGCACCCCGGCGGCATGGGCGGCCCGGATGATGTGCTCCCACTCGTCCGCGGAAAGCTTGTTGCGGGTCAATATGCGGCGTACCTCCACGTCCAGGATTTCGGCCGCCGTACCCGGAATCGAACCAAGCCCGTGCTCCTTCAGGTTCCGAATAAAATCTTCCGGTGTCCGGCGATCCTTTTTCGCGCCGTACCAGATTTCGTACGGCGAAAAAGCATGAATGTGCATGTCGGGTACACGCGCCTTGATGGCGCGCAGGATATTCCGGTAATCGTCGCCTTGAAGGTCCGGATGCAAGCCGCCTTGAATACAGACCTCCGTTGCCCCGCGGTTCCACGCATCCTCCGCGCGCTGCGCAACTTCCTCGAACGACAACCACTCGGCATCGGGATCGTCGATGCGCCGCCGGAAATTACAGAACCGGCAACCCATATGGCAGACGTTGGTGAAATTGATGTTGCGATTGATGACGAAAGATACCTCGTCTCCAACCGCTTGTCGCCGCAGCGCATCCGCCACGCGCAGCAGGGCTTCGAGTTCGTTGGCGCGCGCAAAGAAAAGCCGTTCGCCTTCCTCCGGCGTGATGTCCCGGTCCTGGAACGGCTTCTCAAGAATGCGGGCTGTTTCGGGCCGGAGCCCGGAGAGGAGCCGTTCGATATCCGTTTGATCGGGTTCCCACCGCTGTCTTTCCTGCGTAATCATGCTTCACGCCGTTCGCATTTCAGGGCGCGCCGGCCACGCCTTATCAGGCGCGGCTACGGCATTGGCCGTGGCTGTCAAACAGGATATTGAACCTCCGCGAGGTCTTCCTGTCGAGCGATTTTCTCGATCACGGGCCGCATTTCCGGCGCCACAAACCGGTCGGCGTTTTGCAGGAAACGCGGATATATTGTCAAACGCTCCCGTAATTCGCCGCCTTCCTGCTCCGTCACCTCGCGGAGCCGGGCGATCTGCGGCCAGTCGCGCTCCGGATTGATGAAGTCCTTGGTAAGCGGCGAGACACCGCCCCAGTCGTTGATTCCGGCCCGGATGTAACGGCCAAAATCCTCCTCGAGATTGGGTGGCGCCTGCAGGCTGATCGAGGGATCAAGAATCAGGCGCGCAACCGCGAGCGTTCGCAACATATCCTCAAGCGGCGGCTCCGGATGCCCGGCCATGGGAATATCCGGCTTGGCCCGGAAATTCTGGATGATGACTTCCTGGATGTGGCCGTGTGTTTGTTGCATGTTGTTGATGGCGATCAGGGATTCGATCCGTTCGCTCCATGTTTCCCCGATCCCGATGAGGAGGCCCGTGGTAAACGGCACACCGAGTGTGCCGGCACACTCGAGTGTGCGGAAACGCCGTGCCGGATCTTTGTCGGGGCACGCGTAATGGGGCATGCCTTTTTCCAGAAGGCGATGGCTTGCGTTTTCGAGCATCATGCCCATGCTTCCCGTGACCGGCTTCAGCATGCGGATGTCGTCCTCGCTCATGGTCCCGGGATTGGCATGCGGGATGAGTCCCGTTTCCCGCGCAACCGATGCGCACATATCCCGCAGGTAATCCATGGTGGTGGTGTAGCCGAGTTCGGCCAGTGCGGCGCGCGCCTCCGGATAACGAAGCTCCGGTTTTTCACCCAGGCTGAACAGCGCCTCCCGGCATCCCTGCCGGCGTCCTTGCCGGGCGACGGCCAACACGTCTTCCGGGGACAGGTACCGGGCGCGGGAATTGCCGGGGCGCCGGACGAACGTGCAGTATCCGCATTCGTTCCGACACATGCGGGTCAGGGGAATGAATACGTTGCGCGAATGGGTGATGATCGTACCCCAGTAATGATCACGCACGGCGACCGCGTCGGCAAGCAGGTCGCGCAAGGCACTTCCCGTCGCGTGTTCAAGGGCCAACCAATATGATTTGGATCTCATGATTCGTATTTCCGGCGAATCGGGGCAACGGCCAATATACCCGCTTAACCGGGGGGCGGACAGGTTTCTCTTCTTCGTTGCCCCGGCCTCCACCCCGCCGGCTTCCGCTTTATGCTCCGGGGTCTTAGGAGGACCTGCGCCCCCGTGGGCCGCAGACGACCCGCCCCGGGTGCCCTTCTCTTCCTTCTGCCCGGTTGAAATCCGCTGGAAATATGATACCGATGATGTACGAGGGTCATATATAAAAAAGGGTAACCATCATGGCACGACCACTGCGAATTCAATACCAAGGCGCCATCTATCATGTCACCATACGCGGCACATCCCGTCCGCCGTTCTTTCGCAATGACGCGGACCGGAAACGCTTTGTGGTGATGCTGGAAGAGGCCGCCCGAAAACATGACGTGCCGATTCGGGCGTTCTGCCTGTCCCGGCACAATGTCGATCTGGTGGTGGAAACGCCGCGCGGCAATCTTTCGGCGTTTATGCAGGGACTGCAGACGGCCTATCTGATGTACTACAACAGCCGGCGCCGGACCACGAGTTCGCTCGTGCGCGATCGATATCGCTCCAAGGTGGTGGAACCCGGCGAACACGTTCTGCGATTGACCCGGTACGTACACCTGCTTCCCGTCCGGATCCCTCCCCACGTGCGCCGCCCCGTTTCGGAACAGCGGCGATTCCTGCGACGGTATCCGTGGAGCAGCTACGCCGAATACATAGGACAACGGAAGAAATGGAGTTTTGTCGATCATCGCGCCACGCTTCAACAACTGCGTGTGCCCGCCCCGCGCCGCGGAGCAGCTTATCGGGCCTATGTGGAGGACACCCTGGACCGGCCGGATACGGAATTTGAGGATATCTGGCAGGACTCGCCCCTCAGTATTGGATCCCCGTCATTCAATCGGAACATGCGTCGGTCACATAAGCGCCTCGCTCACGGCGCGCCGCCCTCCGGATTGATGGTATATGGAAAACGGGGACCCGTCTTGTCGCGCCGCCGGGTCCTGAATGCCGTGTGTCACGAGCTGGGCATTCCGGAGAGCGAGCTCCGGCGACAACGGAAGGCGTCGTTTGCGCGTCCGATGGCGTCTTTCATGCTGCAACGTCATTGCCGCCTGCCCCAGGAGGAAATCGGCCGGTGCATCGGAGTGAAGTCCGGCGCCGCCGTCAGCGTACAAATCCGCCGCCTGTTGAGAGCGCTTGAGGACAATGACGATCTGCGCAAAACCCTGAACCGGATCGAGCGCCGGTTGGCATGACGCCGTACACCAAACGATTATCGGCCGTAGCGGTCCTGATGGGCGTTTGGGTTGCCTGCGTGTTGTATCTGAATCTTCAATTCATCGAGCCGTTAACCGGGAGATCACCCGGCGTGTTTGTTTATTCTTTTGTGATAATCCTGATACCGATGGGGATCGGGTTGTATCTGCTTTTTGTCCGGCAGGCCTGGCGGGTCACGGGCGCAATCCTGGTCGGGCTCGCCTTGCTGCTCGTCTTCCCCTTTCCGTCCATGCCCGGCATTGAATTCTCATTCGACAGCGCCCGAAGTGATGCCGTGGAAATCATCATTCGTCGCGCGGATAAACCGGGTCAAGTTGTCCTCGTTGAAGTGCCGGCGGGGCGAAGGGTCACGTATGCGTCGGCCGCGGGCGACTGGCCGGAGGATTTGCTGTTCTCGGTGGAATACGGCGAGCACCGACTGACTACCAATGCTTGGACATTTCGGACCCGAACCATCCGTTTGGATGAGGCCGGCCTTTTACTGGTGGACCGGGATCGAATGTGAGATGCGACTGCCGTTCAACAAAACGATATGTGTCAAAACTGCAGGTGGTGCTCCACGAGAATAAAGTCATCGCGCTCGCCGTTTTCACGTTCACGGTTGAGGTAGTTGAATCGCAGCTTCCAGTCATGCCCTTTCAGATAGAGGTTGGCGCCCAGGCCCCACGCCGTCTGTTCTGTATCGGCGTCGTTTGAATCGAGGCGCAGTTCCGAATATCGCCCCGCCATCTCAAGGCGTTTCGGGATGAGGAAATAGCCCGCACTCAACATGTAGGCCCATCCGTCATAGGAATCAACCGCGGCGGCACGCGGATCGACGGATCGCAGGTATCCGTCGGCCACCAGCGAAAAGCCGCGGTACGCAAAACGAGCATCCGCCGTAACGCTTGCCCAGTCCCCGCGCACATCGGGCTCCGCGTCCGGGTCGTCGCCCGCCGATCGGCCCAAGTCCCAGGCACGCAGCTCGCTCCTGTTCGCGGCCTGTGCGCCCAGGCCGAAAGCCAGGTTCGCCTGTTCCGAAAAGCGGTAATCGGACTCCTCGCGCGGAAGCGTGCCCAGCGCGGCGAGCGCCAGGCGTGCGGAGGCCATGTGTCCCCGGCTGTTGCTTTCCCGGACGTTGCGACCGGCGCCATCGAAAATGCCCACGCCATACTTCATGGTGTCCGACTCATTCCGGCCGTGCAGCATGACCCCGATGTCCCGGCCTCCGCGAAGCCCGAACGTTTCCGACGGGACCCCGCGCTCAGCGAAGTGCTGACGTCGAGGCCCCACCTCCCGGTGCCACTGGAAAGGAACCGTGAACTGTCCTATTCGCAGTTCCATGGCCGGGTTGAAGGCGTAGTTGATCCATCCGTCCTGCAGGTTGGCGTCACGGGCCAACTCCTGCAATATGCGAAAGGTAAGATCCTCGGAAAGAACGTGGCCCCGGATATCCAAACGAAGGCGGCGTATGTAGAAACTGCTCAGATCTTCGTCATCCGGACGGCGCAGATACTCGTATCGCGCCTGAATCCAGCCGCCGATCCGAAGCCCGAAAGCGTTTTCGGCGTCGCGCAGAAATAATCCGTTTTCGTAGCCGACCGTCATGGTGGACGGGGTAGAATCGGCCTCCGCCTGCGTGGTCCGAACGCACCCCATGACCCCGATCAGCGCCAAAGCCCATATTGTCCGCCCGCACAAAAGACCCCCGTGTCCCATATCCGATTTCTCAATGCGTCCTGATTGCATATATGCCCCTTTCTAATGAGTGAACGCCCCAATGATTCATATATATAACGAATGATATATAATTGAACCTTATACCCGTCAATCCCGATATTTGGCGTCCGTCCCATTGCCCCGTCTCCATGGTGGCGGGAAAAGCCCGTTTGTGATTTCATGGCGGTGTGATGAACCTGTCCGAACGCATCAAGATGAAGGCCGTGGAACTCGGTTTCGATCTGGCCGGCATTGCCCCGGCGGGTGAAGTTCGGCATGCGGGCGCGTTCCGGCGTTGGTTGGAGAACGGGCATCACGGCACCATGCATTGGATGGCGCGCGATCCCGAACGGCGCATCGATCCGCGCCGTGTTGTGCCCGGCGCCCGCTCGCTTGTTATGGCCGGCGTCAGCTATTTCATCGAGAATCCGCCGCCGGAAATCTGGAATGATCCGTCCCGCGGCCGGATGGCGCGGTACGCGTGGGGTTCCGACTATCATGACGCCTTGTCCCCGCGGCTGAAAGAATTGGTTGCCTTTATCAAACAGGAAGCCGGGCGGGATGTCCGGTGCCGGTATTATGTCGATACCGGTCCCGTGCTGGAGCGCGCGTGGACGGCGGAGGCGGGGCAGGGGTTCATCGGGAAGAACACCCTGCTTATCAGTCCGCAATACGGGTCTTATGTTTTCCTCGGCGGCATCATCACCGATCTTGAACTCGACTACGACGAACCGGCCACGGACGATGGGGCGACGTTGCGGATGCCGGTTTCCGAAACGGGATCTTTTCGGGCGCCACCCACCCCCCGTCCCGCCTGTGGCGGGACGGACCCCTCCAAAGGAGGGGAAGGCGATCTTTCTCCCCTCCTTGGAGGGGTGCCCCGATCGCGCAGCGAATCGGGGCGGGGTGGGTTGTTCGCCCCCCCGCACCGGACACGCCCCCGCACCGCCACCTGTGGAAAATGCCGCCGCTGCCTGGACATCTGTCCGACGTCCGCGTTTTCCGCGCCGTACGTTTTGGACAGCAATCGGTGCATTTCGTACCTGACGATCGAGTACCGCGGATCCATCCCGGAAGAACTTCGTTGCCGCATGAAGAACTGGATTTTTGGATGCGACGAATGTCAATCGGTCTGCCCTTGGGTCCGGCGATACTCGCGCCCCCAGGGAAAGAAGTTCTTGAAGTATGATCCGGACATGTGCGCGCCGCCCCTGTTGGAACTGATCGGGCTTGACGAGGAGGGCTTTCGCCGGCGATTCCGGGGGACGCCGGTGCTTCGCACAAAGCGGCGCGGCCTGTTGCGCAATGTCGCCGTGGCCCTCGGAAATTGGGGTGATCCGTCGGCCCGGTCCGCCCTGGAATGCGCCGCCCGCGATATGGATCCCCTCATACGGGAACACGCGGAATGGGCCTTGCGACGGCTTCGGTCGTGATGGGCGGAGGCCGGTTGTTTTCGCTTCCGATGTTTCCCGAATGGGGATAAGTTGTATGGGCATGTGCCGCGCATGCCGTATCCGGGAATGAAAACCGGAAGAGCGGACGGAAAGACCATGAAACCAGGGCGCAACCGCATAAAAGCATCAGGCAACGTACGCGCCGGACACACGGCGTGGTTCGTCGGGTTGGCCGGCGCCGCCCTGTTGTTCGTGATCATGTCGGGGGTCAAGTTTGCGACCTTGCAAACCCTGGAGAATTTTGATCCTCACGACGGCACGGGTCTGTTCTGGACCGAGAATGCATTCCATTATCGCTATGCGCGGATGGTGGCGGAAGGAAAGGGCATTCCGGAAGTGGATGTGCATATGCAATATCCGGAAGGCATGCATGTGCGGCGGGACGAAATGCCCATGATGGAACGCTTCGTGGGAATGGCCTATCGCCATGGGTCTCCCCGGGAGATGCCTTTCCATGTTTTTCTGCTCATGCTGGTGTGCCTCTATTCGAGCCTGATCATCTTCCCGGCCTACCTGCTTGCCGCGCGAGCATGGCGAAGCGCGGGCGCCGGGTTGGTAACGGCCGCTTTCTATGCCCTCTCTTTTTCATTCATCGGTCCCGTGGTTCTCGGAAGTTTTGTCCGGCAGGATTTTGCCCTTCCGTTTCTTTTTCTCGGCACCTATTTCTTCATCGGGGGCCTCGAAGAAGAGGGATGGCGTACCTGGCTTGCCGCGGCGTTGACCGCATTTGCTTTCGCCTCGTGGCATCTGGCGCAATTCTATTATCTTGTTCTGCTGGTCGGCGTTACGGGCGCATACTTTATCTGCACGGAACAGCGCGACGCATTGGCGCGCGCCGTGTTGATCATGACCGGGGTGCTGCTGGGTGTGTCGTTTTTCGTGTTGCCGTTGCGCAGTGGCGGACTCCCCGTTTCGACGGCCATGCTGCTCGGTTATGCGCTGCTGATTACCCATTACGGATTGAAGTGGAAAAAGGGCGCGATCACCGAGAAAACCCGTGCGGGATTGTTTGTCGCGGCGCTCGTCCTGCTGGGCGGACTGGTCACGCTTATGTTCGGCGGGCACGTTGCCCGGTATTCGCATGTGTATGCGTTGATGCTGGATAAAATCCGCTTTCTGGGGATCAAGCCCGCGGATCCCGCTCTCTTGTCATTCGAATCGCGGGTGATGTGGACCTCGTCGTTCTTAAGTCCTTCGTTTGAGGTCATGGCCAGATGGATGGGCGGCGCCTGGATCGCCGCCGGGATAGCCGTATTCGGGTCGGTTCGGAGTATGTGGAAAGCGCGCACGATTGTCGTTACACACGCGCTGATCCTTTGGATGGCCGTGGTGTTTGTGGCGCTGTTTGCCATGATTCACCGAATGGATATCTTTGCCGGGTTCTTCGTTGCCGTCCTGGCCGGGGGGGTGTTCCCTTCCCGGGGACCACGGCAGAAGGAATGGATCAAACTGGGAATGATCGCGGCCCTGTTGCTGTTGAGCTATCATAATATTACCCGAATGTATATCATCGGCGGATCCCCGTCCGTGGAACGTATCAAACCCCTGCTTGAAGAAATCGAACGCAACACAGGCCCCGGCGATGTTATTCTGGCGCGCTTTCCGTTGAGTCCCGTGATATGCGCCTATACCGATAGACCGGTCGTGATCCACTCGAAATTCGAAAATCGGCGCGTGCGGGAAAAGATCCGGGAGTTTTACGAGGCGTTGTACGACGACGAGGAGGCGTTCCATCGTTTTTG
>SLKG01000012.1 GCA_007134735.1 Kiritimatiellia bacterium | reverse complement strand
GCGGCACGCGCCGGACTTTGGGTGAGGCCGGGAAGAAAACGCAAAGGCGCGGAGGAAGAGTAAGGCGCAAAGAAGATAATGGGGGGGGGCGCCGCCCTCGACCAACCGCGGGAAGGGTAGGGCGCGGGCGCGGCACGCGCCGGACTTTGGGATGAGGCCGGAAAGAAAACGCAAAGGCGCGAAGAAAGAGTAAGGCGCAAAGAAGATATAGGGGCAAGAGGTGCCGGCGGTCGCGCCCTGTCACGGCGTAGTTCCGCCTCCCGGGAAGGAACGGAGCCGGATGCGACCGCCGGGAAAACCTGATCCGGTTCTGACTCGACCCTTTCTCCGGCGCGCGCACCCGGACCGATTCTTCAGCGCTGTTCTTCCTTGCCGCGCATTGGTTCGGACCGTAAACTGGCGTCCCATGTCTCAATCCCGAAAACTGCTGGTCATTAATTGTGCGGCCTTGAGCGCGGCCATGGCGTCGCGTTGGGATCGCCCGCCCGGCGGGCTCGCGTTCAGGAGCTTGGAGACGGTTTTCCCCGCGGTGACCTGTGCGGCGCAGGCCACCTTCCGAACCGGCGCGCCGCCCGCCGCGAACGGGATGATTGCCAACGGCCGCTATTTTCCCGAATTGAAGAAGGTGCTGTTCTGGGAACAGGCGGCTTCGCTGGTACAGGGTCCCCGCATCTGGGATGCGTTTCGCGAACGCGGCGGGACCGTCGGCCTGATGTTCTGGCAACAGAGCCTGGGAGAAGCGGCCGACCTGATCGTTTCGCCGAAGCCGGTTCACAAGCACAGCGGCGGTATGATCCAGGATTGTTACACGGCACCGCACGATTTGTACGCGGAACTCGTTCGAGAAATCGGTCGGCCGTTCAACTTGATGCATTATTGGGGCCCGCTGGCGTCCCGCAAATCGAGCGAGTGGATTACGGCCGCGATCGGCGCGGTCCTGGACCGGCAGGACCGGGCGCCGGATCTGCTGCTGACTTATCTGCCGCATCTGGATTATGACCTGCAACGTAAGGGACCCGACAGCCGACAGGCCGATACGGCCCTGCGCACGTTGGGTGAATTCCTGGACCCGCTTTGTGACAAGGCGCAGGGCCGCGGGTACGAGGTGCTGATTTTCGGCGATTACGCCATCGGCCCAGCGATGGGCGGCGCGGTTTTCCCGAATCGGGCCTTGCGCGAGTCCGGATGGTTTCGGGTGCGCGCGGTGAAGGGCATGACCTATCCCGATCTCTTTTCCAGCCCGGCGTTTGCCATGGTGGACCACGAAATCGCGCATGTGTATGTGTCCGATGCGGATATACGGGAACAAGTGCGCACGTGCCTGGAAGAACTGCCGGGGGTGGATAATGTCCTGGACCGGCGCGAACAGGCCAAGCGCGGCCTGGATCATCCGAACAGCGGCGACCTGGTGCTGGTGGCGGGGGAAGGGTATTGGTTCGCTTATCCCTGGTGGTCGGACCGTAAGGAAGCACCGGATTTTGCGACCCACGTGGACATTCACAACAAGCCGGGATTCGATCCGTGCGAACTCTTTTTCGGGTGGCCGCCGGGAAGCGTGAGCCTGAACACGGAACGGATTCGCGGCACGCATGGGCGGATCGGTCCGGGCCGCGAAACAGCCTGGGCGAGCACGTGCGCGTTTGATGAAGAACCGCGCACACTTCAACAGCTCGCGGAACAGGTGAAGAAGTGGTTGGATATCGATTCGACAAGCACCGTACATGGATGATGGTCCGTAAGTAGGTCGGGCATTCCTGCCCGACCGGGTCAGGCCGGAATGCCTGACCTACTCGCTTGCTGCGTATGAAGAAACAACGGATATACATCGCGTTTTCCCTACTCCTCTCCGCATGGCAAGGGGGAGCGGAAATAGCCGTGGAAGAAGACCACCGGGTGGGGGTGGCCGGGATCCCCGTGGTGTTTTACACACCGGAAACCAGCGCGGGTTTAGGGGGCGGATTGACGCTCACTTTTCCCCGCGGGGAACCGGAAGACCACCTGCGGCCCAACAGTCTTCAAACCTTCGGGCTGTATTCCCTGAAGAATCAGTACATGTTCTTTCTGTCTCCTGAGGTGCATTCTCCAGATGACGCGTGGCGGTTCCGGCCGATATTCATGTTCAGCTATTATCCCGACACCTACTACGGCATAGGACGGGACGTGTCGAAGGATGACGAAGAGGATTTCACGATCGAAACCGTGGTGATCCGGCCCCAGCTTTTGAGGCGCGTGTATTCGCATTTTAATGCGGGCCTTTTTATGAAATGGAAGCGGACCGATGTCATTGAGATCGAGGACGACGGACAACTGGCCCGGCGCGATCTGCCCGGAGTGGACGGCAGTCGTTTTATCGGGATGGGGCCGATCCTGGAGTGGGACAGCCGCGATCAACTGTTTTATCCCACCCGGGGCGGTTGGTATCGTATTACGGCGGAATTCTACCGGGATTGGATGGGAAGCGATCATGACTATGAACAGTATTCCCTGGATTTGCGCCATTATCTGTCGGTTCGGGAACGTCATGTGGTGGCGGGACAACTGTATGCGGCCGGGTTGTCGGGCGATATCGCGTTCAATGAATTCGCGCAGTTGGATTCAATGCGGGGCATGCCGGGAAGCCTGTACCGGGATCGCTGTATGGCCTTTGCCCAGATCGAATATCGTTTTCCGCTGTACAAACGCTTATCGGGGGTGACGTATATATCAGCGGGGGATGTGATGAATCGGTGGAGCGATTTTGATCCTGGCGAGCTGAAGTTTGCCGGGGGCGCCGGATTGAGATTCCAGTTGAATCCCCGGGATAATATCAATATGCGTTTGGATATCGGGGTCAGTTCGGAAGGTGTATTCCCGTATTTCCGGATGTTGGAGGCCTTTTAGATCCTCGTGCGGCGACCGGGCGCATCCCTGGGGGCGCTTCGGAGCAGGGAATGCCGGAACGGCTCAGGAAAGGACCATTGGGCGATGACACATAAGACAACGGAACAAAGCGTGGCCGAGGCGCTGGAAGCCCCCCTCGAATTGTTGCCCTTCCTGCCGGAACTGCTGGCGGATTTTGAGGAGCTGGGCGGATCGGCTTCGATGATCCTGGATTTTCTCAAGCCCCTCAAGTTGGATCCGGAAAAAACCCGTGTGTTGGACCTGGGATGCGGACGAGGCACCATCTCCCTGGCCCTGGCCGACAAGTTGGGATGGCGCGTGCGCGGCATCGATGCCTTCGAGCCCTTTGTGCGGGCTGCGCGCGAGGAGGCGAAACGACGGGAACTTTCTCATCTGTGCTCTTTTGAGCTGGGCGATTTACGAGACGTGGTGCGGCACATTTCCGAATACGATGTATTGATCTTTTCGGCCGTGGGTCCTGTCCTGGGAGATCTGGAGCAGACGGGGGGCATCCTCCGGCGACTCTTGAGGGCCGGAGGATACCTGGTGATTGATGACGGGGTGCTGGTGGATGCCGGCGTCACCCCGCCCTCGTACCTGGACGCCTATGCGCCGCCCGATGAAACACGGCGCCGCCTGACCGCGCATGGCGATCGCATTCTGCGTGAAGTGATCCTTCCGGCGGAAGAGGCCCGCGAGGCCGTGCGACACGACACCGAAAAAATACGCCGCCGCGCCCACGCACTATCAAAACGATATCCCGAAAAAGCCCCGCTCTTTGACGCCTACGTGAAGCGCCAGGAGTATGAGGAATCGTTGATCGGCGATGTGCTCCTGTATGCGGCCTGGCTGATTCAGAAAGGCGAGTAAACGCCGGTGTGACACAGGCCAAATATTTCTGGCGGCCGAACGGTTTATGCCGTACAGATATATATCATGTCGGTCAGACCTATTTATCATCAGCGATTTGCCGTCGAATTCGACTATCCCGTAATTTTTACGCGGGACACGTTTGGCGTGACCTTCCCTCTATTCCTCGAAGCGCTGGGTTCTTCCGGCGGGCGGGACCGTCAACGCGCGCTGTTTTTTGTGGATCGTGGTGTGGACGCGCATCATCCTGAATTGACGGAGCGGATCCGAACGGCTTTCGATCGTCATGCGGGCCGCCTGGAATTGGTCAAGCCGCCGCATGTGGTGCCGGGTGGTGAAGCCATTAAGAACGACTACCGTCTTACGATGGAGATCGTGGATACCATACTCGAATACCGGTTGTGCCGGCATTCGTATGTGGTGGCGATCGGCGGCGGCGCCGTGCTGGATGCCGTGGGGTTTGCGGTGTCCATCGTGCACCGCGGGTTGCGACTGGTCCGCATGCCGACCACGGTGCTGGCCCAGAACGACGGCGGAGTCGGCGTCAAGAACGGGATGAACCTGCACGGCGGCAAGAACACGATCGGCACGTTTCATCCCCCGCATGCCGTGATCAATGATTTCAACTTTCTGTCCACGCTTCCGCTCCGGGAATGGATCGCCGGCGTTTCGGAAGCGTTCAAGGTGTCGCTCATCAAGGATGCGGGTTTTTTCCGGTATTTGTGCGCGCATGCGGCCGATTTCCGGCGCCGCGATCAGCGGATTATGGAAGAGCTGATCGTGCGGTGCGCGGAGCTTCATCTGGAACACATCGGTTCAAGCGGGGATCCGTTTGAATTGGGGCATGCCCGGCCGTTGGATTTCGGGCACTGGGCGGCGCACAAGCTGGAATCGATGTCGGGATACCGCGTTGGGCACGGCGAAGCCGTGGCCATCGGGTTGGCGCTGGATTCGCTGTATGCGGTCGAGAAGGGGTGGCTCGAACCCGGCGATGCGGAGGCCCTGCTCGCGGGGTTGCGGGAAACAGGGTTTTTGCTATGGCACGAAGAATTGGATCGGAGGCTGGGAGACGACACCCCGGAATTGTTCGGTGGGCTCGATGATTTTCAGGAGCATCTGGGAGGTGAGCTCTGTGTGACCTTCCCGAAAGAACTCGGACGGAAACACGAGGTGCATGAGATTGACCGGGATGTGATGCGGAAGGCCTTGGTTGCGCTCAAGAAGCGTGCGGAAGTTGCGACCCGGTCGTGAGCAGGACCGGATGCATGGAAGATCCCGGCTCGGCGGGAGCCTCGCCCTCCAGCTTGTGTAATAACCGTATTCTCTGAATGGAGGGCGAAGCTCCTGCTGAGCCGGGAAACAGGCACAGCGCATGGATGGGTGGCGGCCGGGGCGCCGTGTGCGATCCGCCACGCCTTAACAGGCGCGGCTACAGAAGAAATATGATCATTCAAGACCAACCCGACGTTCATCTCACCTACTGTCTCAACGTTCATCCGGGCGAGGCGTGGGAGGATTGTTTCCGGGCCATCCGCGAAAAGACCCTCGCGGTCCGGAAACGCGTGGCTCCGGGAAAACCCTTCGGGTTGGGGTTGCGCCTGGGGGATATGGCGGTCCGCGAATTGTCCGAACCCGGGAAACGGGATGCCTTCCGGGCCTATCTTCAGGCCGAACAGCTCTATGTGTTCACCATCAACGGATTCCCCTACGGAAGGTTTCACGGCGAGCGGGTGAAGGAACGGGTGTATCAGCCGGATTGGCGGGATGAACGCCGCCGTGAGTACACGATCCGGATCGCGGATGTCCTGTCGGAACTCATGCCCGAGCGTACAAATGGGAGTATCAGTACCGTGCCGGGAACCTACAAGGCGTGGGCACGGAACGGCGATGACGCGTTACGTATGGCGGAATACATGACAGCGTGTGTGGCGCATTTTGTTGAACTACGCCGTCGCACGGGCCGTGAAATCCATCTGGGACTGGAGCCGGAACCGGATTGCTTCATCGAGACGACAGAAGAGTGCGTCCGTTTTTTCCGGGAACTCCTCTTCCTTCGCGGACGGGATCATCTGGCGCGGCTTCTGTCGTGTTCGACCGCGGAAGCGGAGGAGCATGTGCGCCGTCATCTCGGGGTCTGCCTGGACACCGCTCACACGGCGATCCAGTTCGAGGATTTATCGGAAACCCTGGATCGCTACCAGGCGGAGGGGATTCGCCTGTCGAAGATTCAACTGAGCGCCGCGCTTGAAATCGCCAATGACGAAACGGGACGTGAGTCTCTGCGCGTATTTGACGAGCCCGTGTACTTGCACCAGGTCCGGGCGCGCGGCGCGGATGGGCGTATCCGTGCGTGGCCGGACCTGAACGAGGCGCTGGGGGAACTGAACCAGGAGCCGCAGGGAGAACCCGTTCGGGTGCATTTTCATGTGCCGCTGTTCTGGCGGGGAAATCCGCCGTTGGGCACCACGGCGTCCTGCCTGGACGATCGGTTTATGACCCGGTTGCGCACAGGGGCGTGCGGACACTTGGAAATTGAAACCTACACATTCGATGTCCTCCCGGAAGAAATGAAAACGCACGATGTGAGTGAAAGCATCGCGCGGGAATTCGAGTGGGTGCTGGGGCGTTGGGCGGAGTAGGTGTTGTCGGGCCGGCCCGCTAGGCCGCGGGCCCTCCCGGGAACACGGTATTTCCGGCGGGTTACTCCACCGTGTTTCCCGCCGCAATATCGTAGTCGATTTTGTTGTCGTGCACCGTGTTGTTACGGATATCGTTCATGGTCCCGGTCACGAGGAGACCAATACCATTTCGGGTGAGCCGGTTGTTTTCCACCGTATTTTCATTCATGGAAACCAGAATTCCCGCGCTTCCGTTTGAATGTACGGAGTTATTGAGCGCATGCACGTGTTGCGATGAGAGCCAAATGCCGTGCATCCGATTCTCCATGACTTCGGATGTGCGAATGGTTCCCTTCGCGCCGACCACGATTCCGGCGGCTGTGGTTGCTTCCCCGCCGTTGTTCGCGGCCCGTGAATACTGAATGACGGCATTGTCCCCGCCTTGTATTCCATAGCTGAACCGGCCATTTGCCCGGTTATGTTCCGCCACGCATTCATCCATGACGGTGTTCGCGTTTCCGGCGATTCCGTACCCGTCCCCGCCGGCCCGGTTTCCGATCGCGTGTGATGCCCGGATACGGGAATTGGCGCCGCTGGCGATCCCATAGCCGATATAGGCGGCCGTGTTGCTGACGGCCGCGGATTGGGTGATGACCGAATTGCGGCCCGTTCGGATTCCGTAGCCCATGTGCCCGTCGGAACGGCAGTCCGTTACCCGGCTGTACCGGATCTCGGATTCGTTTCCGGCGAATATTCCGTATCCGATGGCGCCGCGGTTGTGTACGCCGCTCACCCGGCAATGGGAAATGATGGAACGGACTCCGGCCCGGATGCCGTATCCGTCGTGAAAGGTATCAATGTCGGAGATGTCGCAATGGCTGACGGCCGCTTCGTCCCCGCTCCAGATTCCGCCCTCGCTGTTCAGCACCCGAAGATCCTGGAAGACATTGGCCCTACCCTCCGCCCGCACCGCGTAACTGCGGATTCCGTGCCAGTTGCTTATTTCCCCATGTTCCAGAGACAGATTCTTCCGGTTGGGCGGTTGGTATACGCCATGCCCGCTTGCCCGTCCGGGTCCCTGCAGGCGAAACCCGTTGAGATGGATGTTCACGTTGTCGGAGCGGATCTCAATGGCATGCACATGATGCTGCGTGATCGTAATGTCTTCCGTGAAAATGAATTGACCGGGTTCCGAGATGATCAGGGGCGGGTCAGCGAAATCCTTCTGCGACAGGGGCGTCGGAGCAACCGGGGCGCAGGCGGTGAGCCCAAGGGGCAGAATCAGTAGCCATTTCAACAACCGTGTCATTGATGAAACACCCATCCGGGATAAGGTTGAATGTGTACTATACATGGCACATTATACCGCATGTCGATGGTTGCGAAAAAGAAAAAGGGGTATTGGAAATGAAGGCGGAAGTGGATGGAGTCGTGCTTGAATGTGACACAGGCGATATCACGCGCCAGGAAGACATGGACGCGGTGGTCAATGCGGCAAATGCGGAATTACGGACCGGCGGCGGTGTGGCGGGGGCTATTCATCGGGCGGCGGGTCCGGGATTGTACGAGGAGTGCCGGCCGCTGGCCCCGATTCAGCCCGGGGAGGCCGTCATTACGGGTGGCCACCACCTGCCCAATCGGTTTGTCATTCATTGTCTCGGTCCCGTGTACGGTGTGGACGAACCGTCGGACCGGCTTCTGGCCGACTGTTATCGGAACGCGCTGGAGTTGGCGGAACAGAAGGGCATCGAATCGGTGGCGTTTCCCGCGATTTCCACCGGGGTGTTCGGATACCCGGTGAAAGACGCCGCGCACGTGGCGTTTCGAACGATCCGCGAATGGGCGTCGTCATTGAAATCGGTGAAGAGAATCCGTTTTGTTTTGTATGACCGGAGCGCCCTGAAGGCCCATGAAGAGGCCTGGAAACAGTTGGGGGCATGAAGATCGTTTGCGCATCAAGCGTGTTGTACGGCGAAGAGGCGTTTTCGTCTCTCGGCGAGGTCACGGTGCTGCCGGAAGAATCCATTCGGCGCGATGCGTTGTGCGGCGCGGATATCCTGGTCACGCGGTCCAAAACGCGGATCGGCCGCGATTTGCTGGAGGGAACCGGTGTTCGATTCGTGGGTTGTACGGTATCGGGCGTAGACCATATGGACACCGATTACCTGAATGATCGGGGTCTGGCATGGTGCGCCGCGGCGGGATGCAATGCCCCGAGTGTTGCCGAATACGTCGTGTCCGCCCTGTTGACGCTGACCCGCCGGCACGGCCTGAACCTGTCGGGTAAGACGGTGGGCGTGATTGGTGTGGGGCATATCGGCGCGCGCGTGGTGCGCATGGCGCGCGCGATGGGTTTGGACATTCTCATGAACGACCCGCCGCGCCGGGCGGCGACGGGCGACCCGCAATTCCTCCCGCTGGAAAGGGTGCTGGAGGCTTCGGACATCCTTACGCTGCATGTGCCGCTCACCGACGCAGGTCCATGCGCCACGCGCCGTATGGCCGACTGTCCTTTTTTCGGAAGGATGAAGCCGGGTTGCCTGTTCATCAACACGGCCCGCGGCGAGGTGGTGGACACGGAAGCCCTGCTACTGGCATTGGAGCGGGGCGTCGTTCTCCAGGCGGCGCTCGACGTATGGGAAAACGAGCCCGACATCGACCGGCGGGTGCTCGAGGCCGTGGACATTGGAACCCCGCACATTGCGGGCTATTCCTTTGAAGGACGGCTCAACGGTACGCACATCGTCTATCGGGAACTCTGTCATTTCCTGGAAACGGAACCGGCGTGGACGCCGCCCCGGATTTCTCCCGAACTTCGCCCCGATCCGCTGGACCTCGATGCGCGCGGCCGGCTTGACGAAGAAGTGCTGTGGGAAATGGTCCGGCATGCATACGATGCCGATGCCGACAGCCGTTGTTTCAAGGCCGGCGTATGGAACGGGGGCGAAACCCTGGCGGAACCGTTTGTCCGGTATCGCCGTGCGTATCCCGATCGGCCCGGATTTTCCGATCATAGCGTTCGCCTGGCCCACGCGGAACCCGCCCTGGTTGAAAAAGCCCGCGCCCTGGGTTTTACAATCATCCAGTGACCCGATTCTTGTCCCATAACATCCAAGCGGACGATCGTCCGTTTGGATGTTATGGGGGTGTTCGCGTAATTCGGTTCCTGTTCGAGGATGTGATCAACCAATCGCGTGATCCCGGGGTGGGTTCACGTCACCGGATGGGCATTGAAGATACGGTCGCCGGCGTCGCCGAGACCGGGGACGATAAACGCGTTTTCATTCAGTTTATCGTCGATGGCGCAGACGTATATTTGCGTTTCCGGATACTCGGCGTGGACACGCTGGATGCCCTCGGGTGATGCGATCATGGAGACCAGCTTGACGGATGCTACCCCCCATTCATTGACTGCTTTCAGGGCGGCGACCGCCGAGCCGCCGGTGGCGAGCATGGGGTCCAGCACAATGGCGACGTCCACGGGTTCCGACTCAGGCAGTTTCTTGTAGTATTCCACCGGTTCGTGCGTGTTCTCGTCGCGATAAAAACCCAGGTGCCAGACCTGGGCAAAGGGGATGAGGTTCAGTACGGGATCCACCATGCCGAGTCCCGCGCGCAGGATGGGAACCAGAGCGACCTGTTGTTGAATCCGTTTTCCCGGGGCCGTGGCGAGCGGGGTTTCCACATCAACGGCATGGGTGACGAGATCCTTGGCCGCTTCGTAACTGATCAGCACGGACAGCCGATCGACAATGTGACGGAATTCCTCGGGTTCCGTTCGTTTATCCCGCAGGCGCACAAGGTGGTGCTGAACAAGCGGGTGTTTGACTTCGATGACGTTCCGCATGCGCCCATATATGACCGTTCAGGGGCGGGGTGTCAAGAAGTTGGGATCGCCCGGACGTTTTGCCTGACGTACGGCTCAGCAGGAGCTTCGCCCTCCAGAATATGAAAACGGTTTGCCGGCAGGATGGAGGGCGAGACTCCGCCGAGCCGTTGCGGGCGAAAAGAAAGAGACCGGGATCACGGGTGTCCCCGCCGATTTGGATTACCGCCGTTGAGTTACGAACAGCCCATGGAGTTGCCGCAGTTGAAGCAGCGGTAACAGGCGCCGTTGCGCACGGTGATCGAGCCGCAGATGTCGCAGATGGGGGCGTCTTCCAGGAAATGCTTGAACTGGTCATCCAATTGTCGTTTCCGGCCGGCGGACGCGGAGGGGGCTTGGGCTTGAACGCGCGGCCCGGAGGCGCCTCCATTATCTTCTTCGGTCGATTGAGTGGATTCCTGATAACCCGGAATAAAGGTATGGGCCAACCAGCGGAAGATATAATCCATCAAGGATTTGGCGATGGGGATTTCCGGATTCTTGGTATAGCCGCTCGGTTCGAACCGGGTATGCACGAATTTGCGCACGAGTGTTTTTACTTCCACGCCGTACTGAAGACAAATGGACACGGCCGTCCCGAACGCATCCATCAGCCCCCCTATGGTGCTGCCTTCCTTGGCCATCACAATGAACAATTCTCCGGGGCTGCCGTCTTCGTACAGGCCGACGGTCAGGTACCCTTCGTGGCCGGCGATCTCGAACTTGTGCGTGATGGATTGCCGTGTTTTGGGAAGGCGTTTGCGCAAGGGTTTGGCCTTGGCGCCGTTGCCGCCCGGGGATTTGGCTTCGGTGGTTTTTTTCGTCTTCCCGGTATTGACCGGTTGACTGCGCTTGCATCCATCGCGATAGATGGCCAGGGCTTTCAGGCCGAGTTTCCAGCCCTCGGTATAGGTTTCGCTGATTTCGTCTTCCGTTGCCTCTTCGGGCATGTTGACCGTCTTGCTGATGGCGCCCGAGAGGAAGGGCTGAACGGCGGCCATCATTTTCACATGCGCCAGATACGGGATATACCGCCGGCCGTTTTGCGGCTTGAATGCGCAATCGAAGATCGGAAGATGCTTCGGATCCAGGCCGGGAGCGCCTTCGATGGTGTCCTTCTCGTCAATATGGGCCACGATGGCTTCGATTTGCCCGGCATCGTATCCCAGGCGTTTCAGGGCCATGCCTACGGTGCGGTTTACAATTTTGAGCAGGCCGCCGCCGGCCAGGATCTTGTATTTGACCAACGCGATGTCCGGTTCCACGCCGGTGGTATCGCAGTCCATCATAAAGCCGATGGTCCCGGTTGGCGCCAGCACGGTAACTTGTGCGTTTCGGTATCCGTGTTGCTCGCCGAGCGTCAAGGCGTCCCGGCCGCATTGCCGGGCGGCTTCCACCAGGTAGGTGGGGCAGCGCGCCTCAATGTCCTCGATGGCGTCCACGTGCATCTGCATTACCTTGAGCATGGGGTCGCGGTTATCCGCGAACCCTTCAAAGGGACCCATTTCGTTCGCGATGCGGGCGGAGTGCGCGTAGGCTTCGAGATGCATGACGGCGGTAATGGCCCCGGCAATGCCGCGCCCCTCGTCGCTGTCGTAGGGCAGTCCGAACGACATGAGCAACGACCCGAGATTCGCGTAACCCAGCCCGAGCGTACGGTACGCATGGCTGTTTTGCGCGATCGCCTCGGTGGGATAACTTGCGTTGTCCACAAGGATTTCCTGGGCCGTGATAAAAATGTCCACGGCGGCCTTGAACCGTTTGATGTCAAATCGGCCCTTCGCGTCCACGAATTTCATCAGGTTGAGCGAGGCCAGGTTGCAGGCCGTGTCATCCAGAAACATATATTCGCTGCACGGGTTGGACGAATTGATCGGCGCCGTATTCCGGCACGTGTGCCACCGTTGAATGGTGTCCTCATATTGTATTCCGGGATCGCCGCAGATCCAGGTGCCTTCGGCGATCCAGTGCATGAGGTCGCGCGCCTTGTACTTGGGTCCGGGCTTGGAGGGATTGGTGACAAAGTGGGTTTGCCATTCGCGGTCTTCCTGGACGGCGCGCATGAAGTCGTCGCTCACGCGTACGCTGAGATTCTCGTTTTGGAAACAGATTGATCCGTAGGCTTCGCCGTTGAAGTCGCCCTCGTAGCCGCCTTCGATGAGCGCCCACGCCTTCTTTTCCTCGTTGGGTTTGGCCTGAATGAATTCCTTGATGTCCGGATGCCAGACTTTGAGCGTGTTCATTTTGGCCGCGCGCCGGGTTTTGCCCCCGGATTTCACCACGCTGGCAATCGCGTCGTATACCTTCAGGAAGGACATGGGCCCGCTGGGCTGTCCGCCCCCGCTCAACTTCTCGCGCGAACTGCGGATCGTGGACAGATCGGTTCCGGTTCCACTGCCGTATTTAAAAAGCATCGCCTCACTTCGCGCGAGCGACATGATCCCTTCCATGGTGTCTTCCACCGATTGAATGAAGCAGGCCGAACACTGCGGGTGCTCGTACTGAGAAGGAGACCGGTGTACCCGCTTGGTTTTCGGGTCATAATAGAAGTTTCCGGCGCCGGCATCTTTCCCGATTCCATATTGGGCGTGCAGGCCGCAGTTGAACCATACAGGCGAATTGAAAGCGCCGTATTGATTCACGCACAGAAAAGACAGCTCCTGGTAGAATACTTCCGCGTCCCGGGAGGTCTTAAAATACCCGTCTTGGAGACCCCAGTCCGCGATGGTTCGAGCCACGCGATGCACCAGTTGGCGTACCGACTTCTCGCGCGCCGGGGTTCCGATTTCCCCGTAGAAATACTTGGATGCGACCACGTTGGTGGCCAGCATGGACCATGATTTCGGAACCTCCACGTTGTTCTGCTCGAAAATGGTGCGTCCCTTGTCGTCGGAAATAGCGGCCGTGCGTTCTTCCCATTCAAGCTGGTCAAACGGGTGTATGCCATCCGTGCTGAATACACGAGGTACGGACCATTTCTTGTTGCCTGTTGCTGTGCGGCGCCCTGTCGCATTCTGCCCGCCCACGCGGCGTTTGGTCTTTCGGGATTCGCGAGTTGTTTTCTCGTTTTCCACCTCAATAGACGCACGCGTTTCAAGCATGGCAAAGACTCCTTAATTTGACCGGCTTAACCCCTTGTGAACCAGTCGATTGCAGATTGTAAACAGGTTGTAAACAGGTGCAGGCCTGATACAATATATTGTTATTTTCAAGCCTGTCTGCGAAAATATATACTATATTTGGTATGATCAAGCACAAAGTTCAAATATTTATTATCCCTTACGGATGATGGAGTTATGAGGTGATGAGGCGGGTTGTGGCGGATGCCTGGCGCATGATTTCCTACCGGTGAGCCCGGTACTGAAGAACGAGGGGTGCGCCCTCGAGTCCGAATGCCGCGCGGAGACTTTTCATGAGATAGGCTTCGTAGTTCCGGGATACGTGCCGCGGGTGGTTGACGAACAGCCGGATGCGTACGGGTTGTATTCCTGTTTGCGTGGCGTAATAGAGTTTCAGTCTTCGTCCGGCAACGGCGTGCGGCTGGGTTCGATTGAACGCATCACGCAGGACCCGGTTCAGCAAGCCGGTTGTGCATTCGATCCGAATTTGTGAAGCGACATAATCGATGGTTTCAATGCTCTTGCGGATATTCAAACCGCTGTGCGCGGAGACATAGATGATCGGCACGAAATCAAGAAAGGGAAGCGCGTGTCGGAGCGCCTTGGTGTATTGACGCTGGGTGGCGTCTTTCGCGAGGTCCCATTTATTGATCATCAGGACGGCGCCCTTGTGACGGGCGAGGATCATGGAGGCAATGGTCTTGTCCTGCGCGGTGGGTCCCTGTTCGGCATCCAGCATATGAACGACTACATCCGCGTGCTGAATACTTTTTTCGGCGCGCATCAGGCTGAACCGTTCCACGGGGTCGTGCACCTTGCCCTTCCGGCGCATGCCGGCGGTATCAATGAGCCGGTAACGGCGGGCCTGTGGGCCCTTGCCCAGCGTAAAGGGTATTTCAATGCTATCCCGGGTCGTGCCCGGCTGGGGCGAAACAATGACGCGATCATGGCGGAGTAGCCGGTTGATGAAAGAGGACTTTCCGACATTGGGCCGGCCGACGACAGCGACCTTGAGGGCGTCGATTTTTTCAGCCGGCGTGGCGGGGGGGAGGAGGTCGATGACCTCGGTCATCAGGGCCTCCATCCCGCGATCATGCAGTGCGGATACGGGAAAGACCGGAAAGCCAAGGGGATCGAATTCCATGGACCGATCGTCCCGGCCGGGATGATCCGCCTTGTTGGCGGCGATCAGCACCGGCCGCCCGCTTTCGCGCAGTTGACGGGCGACCTCCTGATCCAGGGGCAGCAGACCCGCTTCGATATCGACCACGAGCAGAAGAACGGCGGCGTCCTCCACGGCGGTGTCCACCTGATCATGGATGCCGGCGTGGATGCGATCCGTGGCGGTGGCGCCGTCCATTAAGTGGATTCCGCCTGTATCGATCAGCTCGAAATGCTCGCCGTCCCATTGCACTTCGCAGGCCACGCGGTCTCGGGTCACACCGCTTTCCTCATGCACGATGGAAAGCCGGCGCTTGGCCAGCCGGTTGAACAGGGCCGACTTGCCGACGTTGGGCCGGCCGACAATGGCTACGATGCGTTGTGGAATAATATCCGTCATGACGGGAAAAGCGGGTCCGGGTTAATGGGGCTGTTCGGAATGTTTCTCAACTTGCCGTTTGGCGTCGAATGCGTACTGTGCGCCCGAGGCGATGGTAAAGGCCGCGGCAATCCAGACCAGGCCCATGAATATGGGTACGGGTGCGCCGGCCAGAGCCCAGATCACGGAGGCCATTTGGAAGAATGTCGCTATCTTTCCGGTAAGGCGCGGTCGAATATCCACATGTCCGAATAACCAGTGAATAATGAAGGAACCGGTGACCAATACCACGTCCCGGCTGATAACGATAAGTGTGAACAATACGGGAAATTGAGGTTGCAGCTGGGGCAGGCCGGGCCGCGTAAGCAGGATAATGCCCGACAAAAGAAGGATCTTATCCGCCAGCGGATCCAGTATGGAACCCAGCCGGGTGATCTCATTGCGGGATCGGGCCAGGTACCCGTCAAGGGCGTCGGTCAGGGCGATAACAACGAATACGATAAGAGCCCACATGCGCTGGTATTCCTGGGCCGCACCCCGGGAGAGGCTCATCTGGTAATAGATGAGAAGCAGAATGAATACCGGGATGCCGAGGATCCGGACAAACGTGACCTTGGTGGCCAGCGTGATGGGCGTATGCGGTTGCGTTGACATGGCGCGCGATTTTGGGTTCGCCTATTGGTAGCGTCCCGTGACGGCGGAGTAAAGACGAAAGACATGACCCGGGAGAAGAGAACACAAAGGCGCGGCGCGGAAAACGGGGTCGAGTCCTGAATCCGGCGGTCCCGCCCTTCCACCAAAACTGAATCCACCGCGGGGCCTGTAGGGGCTTCGCTTGCGAAGCCCGGATTACATGACATTCGCCTCTCCATTACCATTGGGCTTCGCAAGCGAAGCCCTTACGTCTGTTCAAGTGGTTTCGACCATAGGCGGATGATGTGTGGCCCAAAGAGTAGGTCGGGCATTCTTGCCCGACCCGGTCAGGCAGGAATGCCTGACCTACTTGCTTGCTGCGCATGGCCCCTGCGTCCCAATGGGTACAACCGCGCGCCTAAGCGGCGCCGGGCCGCGTCAACGCCCGGTCAATGCGGCGCAGTACACGTTCTTTGCCGAGCAGCTCCAGCATTTCAAAAAGGCCGGGTCCTCCCGGCAGGCCGGACACGGCCACGCGCACGGGATGAATGAATTCACCCGCTCCAACGCCGAATGCGTCGGCTGTCGCACGCAGCGCGGATTCGAGTGCGTCGGCGCTGAAATCGTCCAGCGCCGCAAAACGATCCCGTATGGCTTTCAGTTTCTCCGCGGCGCCTTCTTTCTGAAGGCGTTTGCGTGCGGCCTTTTCATCGACGGGATAATCTTCCGTGAAGAAATACGATCCGGAATCCGCGATGTCGGTGAAGACCTTCAGCCGTTCGTGCATCAATTCGATCACGCGCCGGTAATACGTGTCCGGAGTGGAGTCGCTCCACAAACCGCGCGCTTCGAGCACGGCGCGGCATTCCGCCGCAACGGTTTCGGGAGGCAGGCGCCGCAGGTATTCCCCATTCATCCAGAGCAGTTTGCGCACATCCATGCGGGCGGCCGCTGATTGAACGCGGGACAGTTCAAAGCATTCGATCATATCGTCGCGCGTCAACACCTCGCGATCATCGCCCGGCGACCAACCGAGAAGCACGAGGTAATTGAACAAAGCGTCCGGAAGAAATCCCTGTTCGCGGAACTCGCCGACAAACGCGGCGCCGTCGCGCTTGGAATAGGGTTTGCCCTGTTCGTTGACGATCATGGGCAGGTGCGCGAATCGGGGCGGTTCGGCGCCGAGCGCCCGGTACAGCGCGATGTGGCGAAAGGTGTTTTCGATATGATCGTCGCCGCGGATGATGTGGGTGACGGTCATATGGATATCGTCCACTACGTTGGCCAGGTGAAAAACAGGCGAGCCGTCGGATCGCACGATCACGAAATCCGGCAGATCTTTTGACGCCTTGCGCAGGGACCCGCGGATGATGTCCTGGAAGGACATGTCTTCGCCGGGCATCCGGAAAAGGACGGCTTCGCCCTGGCCCCGCCCGCCCTTGTCCTCCTTGTAGGCCGCACCGCTTGAAAGCAAGCGTTCGGCCGCTTCCAGATGGGCCTCACGGCGTTGCGATTGATACAGGGGCTCCTCCTCATGGGACAAGCCCAGCCAGTCCAAGGCATTCAAGACGTTTTGAACCGCCTCGGGGGTGGACCGTTCCCGGTCGGTATCTTCCAGCCGCAACAGGAATTGCCCGCCTGTATGCCGGGCGTACAGCCAATTGTAGATGGCGGTGCGTATGTTGCCGATATGCACCGGCCCGGTCGGACTGGGGGCAAAGCGTGTGCGTACGGTCATGATTGGTTTTCCAATTCCCGGGCCTTGTTCCACGGAGCTTCAAGGTGGCGATCTTCAATCATGGTTTGCAGCTGCTCACAATCAATGATCTCACCCGATATGGACAGGATTCCGGCGATATCCCGCAGATGTTTTTCGGATTCACCCTCCCGATAAAACTCCAATTTCCGAATAATTACGTACTCCGGGGGCGCAATACGCACCGGCTCTTTAGAAATGGTTATGGTTTGCGTGCGCTCCATGGCCCATTTATGCAGCGGATCGCGTCCAGCGAGATACACGTCCGCTTTTAACCCGGTGGAGACATGAATAATGTTGAAGTGACCTCGTTGTTCGCGGGCACATTCCAGCATGACAACTTCTTCAGGGGGACAATAGTAGTCGGGGTCACGGAAGACGTTTGTAAACAAGGGGACCTGCTTACGATGCAATTCGATTACGAGATCCGCATCGTTTGTGAGGCGGGGAACTCCATACGCGATACAGGCCAGCGAGCCGGTAATCATGTAGGGAATATTCAACGTCCGGATTGGACGAATAAACAGCGGAATCGGATCAGCTTCGGGCATAAAGAAATGCCTTTCGTACTTCTTCCTCGATACGTTTCGAGGACCAGTCAGGGTGCTGCGCTTTCAAAGCGGCCGTTTTGATCCTGCGCGCCGTCTTGTACAACGAGACGGCGGTTTGCCACCGTTGGTCCGGCGTCATGCGTCGGTATGCTTCCACCTGAATATCCTGGGCCGTCATACCCGGATAATTGCGCAACGGCAGGATGAATGCAAGGCCGGGGTGAACGGGTTCCGCGTGTCGGGTGTCGGGTAGAAAGCTCGATCCCGGTGTTGACGCGCCGGGCGACAATCGTTCGGTCCTTCGGGGCTCTTTTCCGCCTGAAATTGTTTGTTCCACACGGAACCGGATATGATATCCTGCGCGGCTTGAACGGAGTGTATGAAAACATGAACACGGAAAAGGCAACCCCGGGCAGGCACTTCATTCGTCAGATCATTGACGAGGATAACCGGACCGGAAAATGGGGCGGGCGCGTGGTTACGCGGTTTCCGCCGGAACCCAACGGCTACCTGCATATCGGGCACGCGAAGAGCGTGTGCCTGAATTTCGGCATGGCCCGGGAATACGGCGGGGTATGCCATCTGCGCATGGACGACACGAATCCCGTGAAGGAGGAGATGGAATACATCGAGGCCATCACGGAGGATGTCCGCTGGTTGGGCTTCGATTGGGGTGAACATTTTTATTATGCCTCGGATTACTTCGAACAGATGTACGAATACGCCGTGGAGCTGATCAAGCAGGGCAAGGCCTATGTATGCGCCCTGAGCAGTGAGGAATGGAAGGAATACCGGGGGGTCCCGGAAAGGCCCGGGCGCGAAAGCCCGCACCGCAACCGGCCTGTGGACGAGAACCTGGACCTGTTTGCGCGCATGCGTGCGGGCGAGTTTCCGAACGGGTCCCTGGTGTTACGCGCAAAGATGGACATGGCCTCGCCCAACCTGCACATGCGGGACCTGGTGCTGTACCGTATTCTCCATGCCCGCCATCCGCATACGGGCGACCTGTGGTGCATCTATCCCACGTACGATTACGCGCATTGTCTAGAAGATTCCATCGAGGGCATCACCCATTCGATCTGTACACTGGAATTTGAGGTGCACCGGCCGCCGTACGACTGGATCCTGGATCAGCTCGGGATTCATCACCCGCAACAAATCGAGTTTGCGCGGCTGAACCTTACGTACACGGTGATGAGCAAGCGCAAGCTCCTGGAACTCGTAAAGGAGAAGCATGTTCAGGGTTGGGATGATCCGCGTCTGCCCACCGTGCGCGGATTGCGGCGGCGGGGCGTCACGCCGGCGTCCATCCGGAATTTCTGTGAGCGGGTCGGCGTGACCAAGTATGACAGCCTGACGGATGTCGCCCTGCTGGAGCATTGTATCCGGGAAGACCTGAACAAACAGGCGCCGCGCGCGCTGGCCGTGTTGAATCCGGTCAAACTGGTCATCGAGAACTACCCGGAAGACGCGGAAGAGAATTTTGAGGCCGTCAACAATCCCGAGGATCCGTCCGCTGGCACGAGAAAGATTCCGTTTTGTCGTGAATTGTACATTGACCGGGACGATTTCATGGAGGATCCGCCGCCGAAATATTTTCGCTTGGCGCCGGGGCGCGAGGTACGTTTGCGGTATGCCGGCCTGGTCACCTGCACCGACGTGGCGAAGGACGCGGCAACCGGGGAAATCCGGGAAATCCGGTGCCGTTGGGATCCGGACTCCCGCGGCGGCGCCGCGCCGGACGGGCGCAAGGTGAAGGGCACGATCCACTGGGTGTCGGCCCGGCATGCGGGAGACGCGGAGGTGCGCCTCTATGACCGTTTGTTCACCGTGGAGGAACCGGACGCGGAAGCCGACTACCGGGCCCATCTCAATCCCGATTCGCTGAAAACGGTTGCGGCGAAAGTGGAGCCTGCGCTGATGGAAGCCGGCCCGGGTACGCATTGGCAGTTTGAGCGCGTAGGCTATTTTTATGCCGACCACGTGGATTCACGCGCGGGGAGCCCGGTGTTCAATCGGACACTGCCCCTCCGGGATTCCTGGGCGAAAAGCCGGGAACGGAGCGCGGAAAGGTAGGGCGCGGGCGCTGCACGCGCCGGACTTTGGGATGAGGCCGGAAAGAAAACGCAAAGGCGCGAAGCGGGCAAAGGCGCAAAGAAGATAACCGGGTAGGGGTCTCTCGATCCGGTCTTTCGCAACCCTTGCTCCGGCGGGTCCGTCCGGCTTCGCTCGGAAGCTACGCCGTGACAGGGCGGCCCCGCCCTACCATCCCAAATCCACCACGGGAATGTAGGGGCTTCGCTTGCCTGCCCCTGATTGACATTCAACGGTGCGGAATGAATCACGGCCGGGGCGAAGCCCGGACTTCGTGCCGAGCCCGGAAAAGGAGAACGCAAAGGCGCGAAGCGGATAAAGAGGGCAGGAGGCGGTCCCGCTTTCCGCGCAAACTTGTTTCCCGTGCTTCCCCATCGTCCGGTCCGTGTGTTACGGTATCCGTGTGAATCCGCAGTTTATCAGCACGGGTGTTGACGGGCTGGACACGGTCCTCCAGGGATTTCAACTGGGCGACAATGTGGTCTGGCAGGTGGATCATCTGGGCAGCTATTTATTCTTCGCGGAGCCCTTTATGAACCAGGCACTGGAGGAAGGGCGCACCGGTCTGTACATCCGGTTTGGCGAACACGATCCCATTCTGCCCGACCGGCCCGACCTGAAAATCATCGAAATCAATCCGCGACCCGGATTTGATGTGTTTACCGGCGAAGTGCATCAGGTGATCGAAAAGCACGGACGCGAAGTATTCTATGTATTTGACAGCCTGTCCTCGCTGGCCTCCATGTGGGCCACGGACGAATTACTGGCGAATTTTTTTCAGGTCACGTGTCCGTTTCTGTATGAACTGGACACGGTTGCCTTCTTCGCGCTTGAGCGAGGAAAGCACGCCAATCAGACCGTGGCCCGGGTGCGCGATACGACACAGGTCCTGATCGATGTGCTCCATGCCCGCGATCACATGATTGTACATCCGTTGAAAGTGCGTGACCGCTATGCCCCCCAATTGTTCATGCCCCACGTGGTCCAGGGCCGGAATTGCACACCGCTCGTTTCCGCCGAAGAACATGTTCGTCATGATTTCACACGGCACATGGAAGGAGAAGAGCCGGCGATTTCTTCCATTGCCCCCTGGGAAAGCGTTTTCCGCCAACTGGAAGACTATCGGCAGGGAGAGCGTCCGGATGTATCCATGCTTCCGGAAGTCAGGGATTTGCAAAGGGAATTGACCCGAATGCTGATGGGAAACGACCCGGAAGTAAATGCCCTGGCCGAACGGTTCCTGTCGCTGGATGATCTTTTTCAGATTCGAAAGCGGGTCATTGGATCCGGCCGGATCGGCGGGAAAGCGACGGGGATGGTGCTGGCCCGCGCGATTCTCGCGAAAAGCCGGAATCAACCGGACCTGATGGTCGGAGTAGAACAGGAGGATTCATTCTTTATCGGTTCCGATGTGTACTATTCCTACCTGGTCAACAATCGGCTGTTCCGCGCCCGATTGCTTATGACCCGTCAGAAGCACCCCTCCAGGGAAGAATACGAGGAAGTGGAAAAACGCTTTCTGGCCGGAACGTTTCCTGAAGAAATCATGGAATCATTTGAGAAACTGCTGGCCCATTTCGGTCATCAGCCGATTATTGTTCGTTCCAGCAGCCTGTTGGAGGACAGCTTTGGAAACGCTTTTGCCGGAAAGTACCGGAGTGAGTTTTGCGCCAACCAGGGATCCCCGGAGGAAAGGCTGGAGGCCTTCGCCCAGGCCGTCAAGCTGGTGTATGCAAGCACGCTGAATCCGGACGCGCTATCGTATCGGCAACGGCGCGGGCTGGCGGAATCGGATGAGCAGATGGCGGTCCTGGTGCAACGGGTATCGGGAGACACGCACGGCCGGTATCATTACCCGCTGCTGGCCGGGGTGGCCTTTTCGCGCAATCTGTATGTCTGGACCGACCGCATTAATCCCGAGCGCGGCGTGGTTCGCCTGGTCTTCGGGCTGGGTACACGGGCGGTTAACCGCACAGAGCGGGATTATCCGCGCATGGTGTCCATCAGTCATCCGGAACTGAGGCCTGAAATCGGAGAGGAGATCATCCGGTATTCCCAGCGCGATCTGGATTTGCTGGACTTGGAAACCAACACCTTTGAAACCCGCAACCTGAATGAAGTGGTGCGCGAAGTTCCGCCGCCTTATCTGCACCATTTGATTTCGTTTCATGAGGACCAGCATGTCAGCGACCCGATTACCCGCCGATTGGATTTGGGTGGGAAAAATCTCATTATGACGTTCAATAATTTGATTCGCCGAACCGATTTTGTGCGGGTAATGGGAAACATCCTCGAAGACCTGGAGTGGGCGTACGGACATCCGGTGGACACGGAATTTGCGGCGGAATTCTGTGGGTCGAACGCCTTGTCCATCAATGTGCTTCAATGCCGGCCGTTGACCCTGCCGGGCGGGATCGAGCTGGTCCATTGGCCGGAACACGTACCGGACGACCGCGTGTTATTCCGCTCCAATCGCTTTATCAGCGGGGGGGTTATTCCGGCTGTGCGTTTCCTCGTGTATATCGATCCCCGGCGATACGCGGCGTTGGGTGATATGGATGTGAAGCGCTCACTCGCGCGCGTGATCGGCCGGCTCAACAAGAACAGCGAATTGATTGACGGAAAGGTAATCATGATGGGACCGGGCCGGTGGGGCAGCACGAACCTGGACCTGGGCATACCCGTGGGATATGCGGACATCGATCATGTTTCGGTCCTGGTGGAGATTGCGCGCGAAGAGGCCGGACACGTACCCGAAGTTTCGTACGGGACGCATTTCTTTCAGGATCTCGTGGAAGCCGACATCATTTATCTCCCGGTTTTCCCGGACGACGCGTCCAGCGGGTTCAACGACCGGTTTTTTGAGGAAGCGCCGAATGCGCTTTCCCGGTATTTATCGGAAAGCGGCCCGTTTGAAGATGTGATACGCCTCATTGACGTGCCGGAATCAACCGGGGGCGCCCGGGCGTGCCTGGTAGCCGATCCCGAGCAGCGCCGGGCGATGTGTTACCTCGATGTGTAAAATGCTCGGGATGCGCGAAAGCGCATCCCTTCGGAATATCGGGGGGCACCGAAACGATCCCCGGCATTTTCTTGCATTTCTTCGCGGATCCCGTTAAACCATCACTCCCAATTTTCATCCAAACACAAGGGGGACTCATGACCGAAGAACTGAATCCGTTCAAGATTGCACAGCAACAGTTTGATGAAGCCGCGAAGATACTGGGCCTCGAACCCGCCATGCGGGAAATGCTACGCTGGCCGCGCCGCGAATACCGGTTCACCATACCGGTGAAACTCGACGACGGCACGACCCGGATATTTCATGGTTATCGTGTGCAGTATAACGATGCGCGTGGTCCGACAAAAGGGGGGCTTCGTTGGCACCCCGATGAAACCATGGATACGGTGCGCGCCCTGTCCGCATGGATGACCTGGAAGACGGCCGTGGTCGATATTCCCCTGGGCGGCGGGAAGGGCGGGATCACATGCGATCCCAAGAAACTGTCTGAAGGGGAGAAGGAGCGTTTGGCCCGGGGCTGGATGCGGGTGGCCGCCCGCGAATTGGGTGAGCATCGTGATTCCCCGGCGCCGGACGTCTATACCACGCCGCAGATCATGGCATGGATGATGGACGAATACGAAACGATCGTCGGACGATCCCATCCGGCCGTGATTACCGGCAAACCGCTTCCGTTGGGGGGATCACAGGGACGTGGCGATGCCACGGCGCGCGGCGGGGTTTATACCGTGCGCGAAGCGTGCAAGGTGCTGGACGTGGATCCGCACGGCGCCTACGCGGTGCAGGGATTTGGGAACGCGGGTCAATACGCGGCCCTGTTGCATCAGGAAGTGCTTGGTGGCGGGAAACTGGTGGCGGTCTCCGATTCCGGTGGGGGGGTGTATAATCCGGACGGAATCGATCCGCGCGCCATTGTGGATCACAAGCTCAAATCGGGCGTGGTAAAGGATTTCCCGGGGACAAAACCGATCAGCAACGAGGATCTGTTGGAGCTGGATGTGAACGTGCTGTACCCGTCGGCGTTGGAAAACGTAATCCATGGTCGAAATGCCGGGAACATCAAGGCCCGCATCTGTTGCGAACTCGCCAACGGACCCACCACGCCGGAAGCGGACCAGATTCTGCACAACAACGGCGTGCATGTGATTCCTGATTTTCTGGCCAACGCGGGCGGCGTAACGGTCAGTTACTTTGAACAGGTCCAGGGCACCTACAATTATTTCTGGACGCTCGAACAAGTGCATCGCGAGCTCGACGAGAAGATGACCCGGGCTTATCACGACGTGCTTAAGATGCAGAAGTCCATGAACGTGCACCCTCGATTGGCGGCCTACCTTGTGTCGGTTGCGCGCGTAGCCGAAGCGGTGAAGCTGCGCGGCTGGGTGTAGGGGAAGAGAGTGGTCAGTAAGTAGTATTCGGTGTTCCGCGTCGCCGCGCAGCGGCAAGCGGCCACTTGGCGGCGGAGCCGCCGACGTGGCGGTATTCAGTTTGACTCCCGGCGGGCTTTGTCGAAATCCATCGCGGGAAGGTAGGGCGCGGGCGCTGCACGCGCCGGACTTCGTGATGAGCCGGAAGAAGAGAACGCGCGCAAAGAGGATAACGGTGTAGGGGGCCGTACATGGTCCGGTCAGGCATACTCCATAATCCGGCGGGTCCGTCCGGCTTCGCTCGGAAGCTACGCCGTGACAAGGCGGCCCCGCCCT
>SLKG01000153.1 GCA_007134735.1 Kiritimatiellia bacterium | reverse complement strand
GGTCGTCACCCGTACCGCGAATGGCTGGATTCGAACCTGATCCGTTTCGACCGTCTGCCCGCGCCGGAACAGGTACCGGACGCGGATTCCAAGACTTTGCCGGTCCGTCAGCGGCAGTTCGGATATTCGCTGGAAGACCTCAAGATTCTCATGGGGCCGATGGCCATAAACGGAAAAGAGCCGATCGGATCCATGGGTGACGACACACCGCTCGCGGTGCTGTCCAATCGCCCGCGCATGCTCTACGATTACTTCAAACAGCTCTTCGCACAGGTTACGAATCCGCCGCTGGACGCGATCCGCGAGGAACTCGTCACCTCCCTGCGCACAACGCTCGGCGCGCATCGGAATCTGTTTAATGAAACACCCGGGCATTGCCATCAGTTCGAGTGCGTACAACCCATTCTGACGAACCGGGAAATGGAACAGATCCGGGCCATGTCCGCCGGGGACATCCGGGCGCGTACCCTTCCGATGGTGTTTCGCATGCAGGAAGGCTCGGAAGGACTGGAACGGGCGCTGAGCGAGCTCTGCGACGAGGCCGTACACGCCGTGGATGAAGGCTTCCCGATTCTGATCCTCTCCGATCGTGGCGCCGATGCCGATTTCGCGCCCATCCCGGCCCTGCTGGCGGTTGCCGCGGTGCATCATCATCTGATCCGCGAACATCGACGGGTACAATGCAGCCTGGTGGTCGAAAGCGCCGAGCCTCGCGAAGTGCATCATTTCTGCCTGCTGGCCGGATACGGCGCCGGCGCCGTTAATCCGTACCTGGCGCTGGAAACGCTCGATGACATGGTGCGCCGGGGAATCCTGCAGGATCTGACTACGGAACAGGCCGTCCGGAACTACATCAAGGCCGTTGGCGTGGGCATCCTGAAAACCATGTCCAAGATGGGTATTTCCACGCTGAAAAGTTATCAGGGCGCGCAGATTTTTGAGGCGCTCGGTTTGAGCGACGAAGTTGTTGCCCGCTATTTTACCGGCACCGCCTCCCGTTTGAAAGGAATCGGGCTGGATGCAATTGCCGAGGAGGTTCGCAGACGCCATGTACAGGCCTATCCCGAGCAACGGATCCCGGAGAAAGAGGATCTGGATCCGGGAGGGCATTACCAATGGCGGCGTAACGGGGAATATCATCAACTGAACCCGATGACCATCGCCCGGCTCCAACAGGCCACGCGCATACGCGACGAGGAAACCTACCGGGATTACGCACAACGCATCAACGAACAGAACACATCACTGGCCACACTGCGCGGCCTGCTGGCGTTCCGGGAAGAGGGAAACTCCATTCCCCTCGACGAAGTCGAGCCGTGGACGGAGATCGTGAAGCGCTTTAAGACCGGCGCCATGTCGTATGGTTCCATCAGCAAGGAAGCGCACGAGACGCTGGCCATCGCCATGAACCGGATCGGCGGAAAGAGCAACAGCGGCGAGGGAGGGGAAGACGAAGATCGCTACACGCCTGACGAGAACGGCGACTGGCGCAACAGCGCCATTAAACAGGTGGCGTCCGGCCGTTTCGGCGTTCATATTCATTACCTGGCCAACGCACGCGAGATACAGATCAAGATGGCCCAGGGCGCCAAACCCGGCGAGGGGGGTCAGTTGCCCGGCTTCAAGGTCTATTCGTGGGTGGCCAAAACGCGCCATTCCACACCGTACGTAGGGCTGATCTCGCCGCCGCCGCATCACGATATCTATTCCATCGAAGACCTGGCGCAGTTGATTCACGATCTGAAAAACGCCAATCCGCAAGCGCGCATCAATGTTAAGTTGGTCTCGGAAGTCGGGGTGGGCACCGTGGCGGCGGGCGTGTCGAAGGGCAAGGCGGATGTGGTGCTGATCAGCGGGTACGACGGCGGGACCGGCGCCTCGCCGCAATCCTCCATCAAGCACGCAGGTCTCCCGTGGGAACTCGGCATCGCCGAAACGCATCAGACACTGGTCCTCAACGATCTGCGTAGCCGGATCATCGTGGAATGCGACGGTCAGCTCAAAACCGGGCGCGATGTCGCCATCGCCTGCCTGCTCGGAGCGGAGGAATTCGGTTTTTCAACGGCCCCGCTGGTAACCATGGGCTGCATTATGATGCGGGTCTGCCACCTGAACACCTGCCCCGTGGGCATCGCCACGCAGGATCCCGATCTGCGCCGTAAATTCAAGGGGCAACCGGATCATGTTATCAATTACTTCTACCTGGTCGCGCAGGAATTGCGCCGCATCATGGCGAAACTCGGATTCCGTACCATGAACGAAATGGTCGGACGTGTGGACAGGCTCGAACCGCGAAAAGCGATTGATCATTGGAAGGCGCGGGGACTGGATTTGTCGGCCCTGCTGCAATGGCCCGAGGCCCCTCCGGAGGTCGGACGCTACTGCTCGCAGAAGCAGGATCATGGATTGGACAAGGCGCTCGATCACGAATTAATCAAGCGGGCCGCCCCCGCATTGGAACGGCGCGAGCGCGTGGAGCATGATATCCGCATCCGCAACGTCAACCGGACTGTCGGAACGATGCTCAGTCATGAAATCGCCAAGCGGTACGGGTTTGAAGGATTGCCGGAGGACACCATCATTTTCAATTGCCGTGGATCCGCGGGCCAGAGTTTCTGCGCCTTTGGCGCGAAGGGCGTCACCATGCGCATTCAGGGCGATGCCAACGACTACTTCGGCAAGGGCCTGTCGGGGGCAAAGCTGAGCATTCGGCCGCCCGAAACGGCGGATTTTGTCGCCGAAGACAACATCCTGATCGGCAACGTCGCTTTCTACGGGGGCATTGCCGGCGAAGCGTACATCCGGGGGCGGGCCGGGGAGCGTTTCTGCGTACGGAACAGCGGTGTACAGACCGTGGTCGAGGGCATTGGCGATCACGGATGCGAATACATGACCGGAGGACGCGTGGTCGTGCTGGGACATACGGGCCGCAACTTCGCCGCGGGCATGAGCGGCGGCATCGCCTACGTATATGATGCGCAAGGCGATTTCAGCCGTTTCCGATGCAACCGGGAAATGGTCGAACTGGAGGAAATGTCGAGCGAAGAGGATATCGCCGAGTTGCGCGGTCTCATCGAAAACCATGTGCGCCACACCGGGAGCGCGGTCGGAGAGCGCATTCTGGACGAATGGGAGGACGCAGTGCGCCGGTTCGTCAAGATCATGCCGACCGACTACAAGCACGCGCTCGAACGCCTGGCCCGCGAGAAGGCCGCGATCGAGCGGCACGAGGCGGAACTTGAATCCATACCGGTCAGGGAGTACTGAAATGGGCAAACCCACCGGATTTAAAGAATATTCTCGTGAACTTCCAAAGAAGCGTCCCGTACCGGAACGGGTCAGGGACTTCAAGGAGCTTTACCGGCCTTTTCCAATCGAAAAGATCCGGAACCAGGCGGCCCGCTGCATGGATTGCGGCGTGCCGACCTGTCACGCGGGTTGTCCGCTGGGCAATATTATTCCCGACTGGAACGACCTGGTGTATCGGAATCTGTGGAAAGAGGCCATCGACCGGCTGCATGCCACGAACAACTTCCCGGAATTTACCGGACGCCTCTGTCCCGCGCCGTGTGAAGAAGCCTGCGTCCTTTCCATCAACGAACCGGCGGTGACCATCGAGGAAATCGAAAAGCAGATCATCGAACACGCGTTCAAGGAAGGCCGGGTCAAACCGCAATCCCCCGAAAAGAGGACCGGCAAGAAGGTGGCCGTCATCGGGTCAGGCCCCGCGGGGCTGGCGGCCGCCCAGCAATTGAACCGGGCCGGTCACGCCGTCACCGTTTTTGAACGGGCCGACCGGATCGGGGGGCTGTTGCGGTACGGCATACCCGATTTCAAAATGGAGAAATGGGTGATCGACCGACGTCTCGAGATCCTGGAGAAGGAAGGCATTGTCTTCAAACCCGGTGTGGATATCGGCCAAAACGTTCCGTACGATGTCCTGAAGGAATTCGACGCCGTGGTACTGTGCACCGGCGCAACGGTGGGCCGCAATTTATCCATTCCCGGTCGCGATTTGAATGGCGTGGTCATGGCGATGGACTATTTGTCGCGTCAAAACCGGCTTGTTGCCGGGGACCGGATCGAGGAATCCGGCGACGAAATGAGCGCGAAAGGCAAGCACGTGATCGTCATTGGCGGAGGAGACACGGGCAGCGACTGCGTCGGTACAGCCCATCGGCAGGGCGCCTTGTCGGTCACCAACTTTGAATTATTGCCGCGACCGCCGGAAGAAAGGCCGGAACACGAACCCTGGCCGTTCTGGCCGATGCGCCTACGTACCAGCGCCTCGCACGAGGAAGGGGTGCACCGCGAATGGAGCATCAACACAAAGGAATTCATCGGTTCCGGGGACCGGGTTGAGAAACTGGTGACGGTCAGGATCGAGTTCGAATCGTCGCCTGACGGCGGTCGTCCGCAGATAAAGGAGATACCGGGGACCGAAAAGGAATGGCCGGCCGATCTTGTGCTGTTGGCCCTGGGATTCACCGGACCGGAAACAGGGGAACTGGTCGATCATCTCGGATTGGAGCTGGACGATCGGACCAACATTAAAACCGACGGGAATTACAGGACCAACGTGCCCGGCATCTTTGCCGCCGGCGACAATCGCCGCGGGCAGTCCCTCATTGTCTGGGCCATTTCCGAAGGCCGGGAAGCCGCGCGCGCCGTGGATGCGTATCTCATGGGCCGCACGGAACTTCCCACCAAGGGCCCCGGCGATCTACCGCGGGTATAGAACTATTTCTCCGCCCAGTTGCGCAACTCGCGTTTGACCTTTTCCTCGATCTTGCGGCCGATCTCCTCCCATTCGTCGTCTTTCCGATCGGACTCGTCGAGCCACTCGCGAATGCCCTTGCGAACCTTCTCCTCGACACGCTCTCCGATTTCGTCCCATTCCCTGTCCTCGCTGGACTTCCACAGGATGCACGCCTTTGTTCCGCCTGCGCCGCCGAACGCGATCACGGCACCCAGCACGAAGCCCAGGTCGTACAGGGGGCCGGTATTGTTGAATTCATAGATGCGCACGCCCTCATGGAACAGGCTGATGACGAACGTTATGGCGCAAATCAAACCATGCCACAAACCGGCCCAGAATCCGGCAGGAGCCGCTTCGCTGAAGCGGTCACCCCCGGCGGCGCACCCCATCATCACCACGGCCAGCCCGACCAACATACCGACGATCATTATTTTCTTCATTCCCGCCCTCCTCTTGTTGAACGCTGTTCTAGACCCAAATGACACCCTGCCCACCGATTTGCAAGGCTTTTTCGTTTTCCCGTGTGCTTTTCGCCATCATTCCGGTATAGTTGATGTAATGTCAGAAAGCCGTACCGCATTCACGTGAAAGACGAAGCCATGGCCGGAAGCGTTGTCACATCCCCCATCGGAATCACCGGGTACCGGATCCTGCTCGGCTTCATGATTATGCTGCATCTTCTGTTCCCTGTCCGTGCCCACCCGGAAGAACCGTTGGGGGTTACATTTGACGGGGAATCCACATCCTACCGGGTGTGGGCGCCCAATGCCAAATCGGTTGCGGTCATCGGGAGCTTCAATGGCTGGCGGCCGCGACGCACGGACTACTTGACGCTGGATCCCGCTACAGGCATATGGTCCGGCACGATCCCTCGCACACGTCCCCGGGGGGCTTATCAGTTTTTGATCAATGACAAACTCGTCCGACGAGATCCGTACGCACGTGCCGTAAGTGAGGACCAGACCCAGTCCCTGCATTATGATCGCAAAGCGTTTAACTGGAGCGGCGCTAGACCGCCCCGTTACCCGCTTGAAGACCTCATCCTATATCAAATCCATATGGGCACTTTTCATGTCCCCCGGCCCGACGGCGATAATCCCGGAACGTTTGATGATGCCATACAACGCCTTGATCATCTCGCGCGATTGGGCATCAATACCGTGTGTGTAATGCCGGTTCACGAATTCTTTGGAGATTTCAGTTATGGATACAACCCATGTGATCTCTTCGCGGTGGAACAGGCCTATGGGGGGGCGGATGGTTTCAAGCGGTTTGTAGATGCCGCGCACAAACACGGCCTGTCGGTGCACCTGGATATCGTGCACAGTCATTACGGCGCCCGCAATCTCGATCTCCTTCAATTTGACGGAACCGGTGGACGAACGAGCGGGGGCATCTACTTTTATGAAGGGGACGATATCGGCATGACCCCGTGGGGGCCGCGTCCGCGATTTGCAGCCCCCATGGTTCAACGCTTCATACGGGACAACCTCATTATGTGGCTGGAGGAATACCGCGTGGACGGATTCCGCTGGCACTCGACCTTGAACATCCGGGCATTCAGTGACGGCAAGCGGTTGATCCCGGCCGGTGCGCAATTGCTTCGCGATCTCAACGATATGATCCGGGAAGACTATCCCGGCCGCTGGAGTGTGGCCGAGGATTCACTGAATATCGGCAATTTTCATGCCTCATGGGATCATGATTTTTATCTCCAGGTCGTACCGTCATTGACGGCGCAGACGGACGATCAACGAGACATGGAAAGCATCGCCCGGGCGCTGAACCGCGCCGAGGGCATGTGGCGCGTCGTTTACGTAGACACACACGATACGGCCGCAAAACGTCATCAGCGCATGCGAATTGCATCGAAAGTGGATGCCGATAACCCCGGCGGTGATTACGCCCGCCGCATGAGTGGCTTGGGCGCCGTGCTCACCTTCACGGCCCCCGGTATCCCCATGATTTTCATGGGCAACGAATTCCAGGAATCCGGTTCCTGGCATTTCGATACCCCCCTGGATTGGTCCAACGCCCGCAAACATATGCACATGGTGACTTTGCATCGCGATCTAATCGCTCTGCGCCGGAACCTGGGCGGTTTCAGCAACGGCTTGAGAGGACGGCGGGTGGACATTCCGCTGGTCGATGACGATAAGAATCACATCGTGTATTGGCGCGGTCACGAGGACCAGCCGGAGGACCAGGTCGTAGTGGCCCTCAATCTTTCCGGGCAACCCTCCGACATTGTCATCCCCTTCCCCTCTCAGGGCCCATGGGTTTTACGGCTGAATACCGATTGGCCCGCCTATGGCGGCGCCACCCGGCACGATCCGGCACCTCCCTTCACGTTGCCGGCAAGCGCCAAGGGGCAAACAACGATGGCCCCCTATAGCGCGCGGATCTATTCGCTGGCCGAGCGTCCCACGGATCAAGTCCCGGAGCCTGAAGAACCGCCCGAAGAAAAGCCTGTAGTCGAAGCCGATACGGGACCCTTTTCCATTTGGCGAGCCATCAATCTTTCGGGTGATTTTAATGAATGGAGCCTTACGGAATGGCCGTTTGAGTTGGTGGAAAATCACGTATGGGAAGGACGTTTCATGTTCGAAGCGGTGGAGAATCCGTCGTTTCGAATCGTGGGAAACAACACCGATTATCATTGGGGACGCCAAAGCCGCCGACCCGTAACCGGCGATACCGTCGAGGAAACCCTGATTCGCGACGGGCATGATTTCAACGTACGGGAAACCTGGGACGGCGCCTTTGTGTTCCGTTTCAATGCGCAAACATTGACAATGGAGATCGAACGGGTTGGCGATGAATTCGTAGAGGAAGACCCCATTGTCCCCGAGGAGGAAGAAAAGAAGGAAGAGGATGAGGAAGAGGAGCCGTACCGCATATGGACCAGCGATCGCGGCTCCACAACGGAAGCTCGTTTGATCGAGGCCACGGCCGAAGCCGTCACTCTGCAGGATCCCGACGGGCGCGAATACCGCGTTCCCCTCAATCGCTTCAGCGAACCGGACCGGGCCTATATCCTGGAGTGGTTGGAAAGCAACCGATGAGCCATGCACAAGATGTCCGGATTGGTTCCGGCTCAGCAGGAGCTTCGCCCTCCAT
>SLKG01000080.1 GCA_007134735.1 Kiritimatiellia bacterium | reverse complement strand
GATTCTCTGGGTATACGGTTCTTCCGTATTCGTGGCGCTCTTCCGGTTTAGCCCGAAGGGCCATAACGCCTAAAACCTTCGCAGTGTATGTGTCTCCGCCTCATCCGAAAAGCCAATATTTCAACCACAACAGATATATGGCGTGTTCCGTGGCGGGTAGCGAACGACGACCCGCCGAGCTTTAAACGCGTTTTGATACCTCTTCCACGGGCACGGCCCTGTCTTCCTGTAGGTCAGGCATTCCTGCCTGACCGGGTCGGGCAAGAATGCCCGACCTACTTTGCGCAGAAATAGATCACGATATGGATGAACAATTTCATTCCTTGTCGCATTCCACATTCTTAACAAAACACCAGGCACGAACGCACTCGCCGCGCGCCGTGCCGCGGTGCGGAGGCCGAATCCCCTTGACCCCGCACCAACGCAGGATAAAGTGCTCCGAAGTCATTCTGGCCATTCGATCATGACACAACATCAGACCTCACCTTGGTTACCAGGTCATCCCGAGCGGAGTCGAGGGATCTCCACTTCATCCAGTGGGCGGAGAGTCCCCGGCTTCGCCCGGCATGACCGATGGTTTCGCCGTCTCATTTCCCGTTTCGCGTTCCTTCACGATCATATGCGGGTCCTCTTCTCTTTCCTTTCTTCCTCTTCCCTTCCTCGTCGCGCGCAAGCGCGCTTCCTACATATTATTTCTGCATCCGTGGGGCTTTTTCTGCCCTCCATCCGTGGTTTCTCTTTTCTTCTCCTGTGCGTCCTCACCACCCTTCACGCCTCCGCCGCACGCGTGATCGACGATTTCTCCTACGATTCCCCCTCCGCCGCCCGACAGGCCTGGCAGGCGCGAAACGATTCCCCGAACGTCGTCCCCGTCCCTCCCCCGGTCACGGGGTTGACATTCCCTGTTCCGTTTCGAAAACCGATCGACCGCGTGTACTGGGATCGCGCCGTCTCCGCGGACCTCTCCCGTTACGACGTCATCACACTGGACCTCACCTGCGATCATCCGCGCGCCATGCGCTCCCTCGCCGTGTACTTCAAGAGCGGGGACGGTTGGTACGTATGGAACCGGTCCCTGCCCCGCACGGGACGTCAATCCATCCGGATGCTCAAATCCGATTTCCAAACCGAGGGCCGGCCGGCCGGATGGCACCGCATCGAAGCCATCCGCATTTCCCCGTGGAAAGGAGAAGCCCGGGACACGCAACTGATTCTGCATTCCCTGACGGCGCACGCCACCTCGATCTTCATTATGCAAGGCACCACGTCCGCGCCGGACGACGCCGAACGCACCGCGTCCCGCCGCGCCACACAGCGCATCAGCCGATGGTTGACGGATATGAACATTTCCCACGGCGTGATCACCGACGAACAGCTCACCGCCGATATTGTCCAACGGGCTCGATTGATCATCCTTCCATACAACCCGAATCTATCCCCCGATCAGCGCCGGCACCTGCGATCATTTTTACGCCACAACGGAAAACTCATGGTCTTCTACTCCGCGGATGCCGAATTGGCTTCCATGATGGGACTCCGCCTCGGCGAGTACATGCAGACCCGTGACCGCGCACGCTGGGTTTCTTTCTCCTTCGACGAACCGGCGCCATGGCGCGTTCCGCCGCGCGTGTACCAGGAATCCTGGAATATCCGGCCCGCCCACCCGGCCGCCAAAGACAGCCGCGTGATCGCCTGGTGGGAAAACATGGAAGGGAAACGCGATGCGGAACCGGCATGGACCGCATCGCCGCATGGCCTCTGGATGTCCCACATTCTCCTGCAAAGCGATAACGAGAACAAGCGAACCATGCTCGCCGGCCTGGTCGGCCGGTACGTGCCCGACGTCTGGCGGGACGTGGCTCGTGCCGAACTGGAACGCGTGGGAACCATCGACTCGTTTACAAGCTTCGATCAGGCCGTGACCTCCCTTTCGCGGCTGGCGGCGCGCAGTCCGGAGAAAATGCAGATCCGGCGCCTGCTTGACAAGGCCCGGGAACAGCACCGCCGCATGATCATCCTGTACGAAGCCGAACGGTATCCGGAAGTCGTTTCCATGAGCCGGTCCGCCATGCATGCGCTCACCGAAGCCTATGCACGAGCGCAACAACCGAAAACCCCGGAACGGCGCGGGGTGTGGGATCACGGCGGGACGGGACTGTATCCGGGTGATTGGGATCGCACGGCGAAACTTCTTGCTGAACACGGATTCAACACGATCTTTCCGAACATGCTCTGGGGCGGTGTAGCGCATTACGAGAGCCGGGTCCTGCCGCGTTCGGAAACCTTCCGGCTCTATGGCGACCAGATCGAATTGTGCGTTCGCGCGGCTCAAAAACACGGGCTTGACGTACATGTGTGGGCGGTGTGCTGGAACCTGACCGGCGCGCCGCCGGACTTCGTGGAACGCATGCGCCGCGAAGGCCGCCTGCAGGTGGATGCCGGAGGCCGGACGATTCCGTGGCTCAATCCCGCGCATCCCGACAACCGCAGACTCCTGATCGACAGCCTCATGGAAATTGCGGATCGCTATCCCATCCAGGGTCTGCACCTGGATTATATCCGCTATCCCCACGCCAACGCCTGTTACTCGGACTACAGCCGAAAAGCCTTTGCCGAATGGCTCGGCCGGCCGGCGGCCGGCTGGCCCGGATCCGTGCAACCGGGCGGGAACCTGGCCGAGCCGTACCGGAGATTCCGCGTGGACCAGATCAACCTGACGGTGCGGGGCATCAAACGGCAAATCGGGGAAAAACATCCGGACCTTGAAATCTCAGCGGCCGTGTTCGGCGGATATCCGGAGATCGTCGACAGCATCGGGCAGGACTGGGCTGCCTGGCTGAAACGCGGTGACGTTGATTTCATTGTGCCCATGAACTACACCACCGACCCGAACCGTTTCGGCACGTTGACGCGTACCCAGATGAACCTGCCGGGCGCACGCGGAAACATCATGCCGGGATTGGGCGTGACCGCATCGGAAAGCCAGTTGACCGCCGACCAGGTCATCGAGCAAATCGTCATCGCCCGCGAGCTCGGTGCGCCCGGTTATCTGTTGTTCGACCTCAACATCACCCTCGCCCGCGAAATCCTTCCCATGCTCCGCCTCGGCCTGACACGGGATGAGTAAACGAGACCGCCGGCTTGCGCGTGTCGGGTGGCGGGTGCATTAATCTTAATCGTAATCGTAATCTTAATCTTAATCGTCCCGTATCCCGCATCTAATGCCTTTATCGTTGTCTCAATCGTTATCCCAATCGTTGTCTTTTCGGTGGACGATTACGGCGACGAGAACGGTTAACGAGTTTTCTTTTCATCCGTCCATCAGTCCTTTCGTCCTTCCACTCCGTCTTGCCAATCACCGCCGTTTGCAGTATGTGTTGACTGTTCAAGGCACGGGTTATCTCAAATGTATTCATTCTTAAACCGTAGATTTTCCAATCCAGGCGCATATCGCGCTCCCGGCCCGCGTCTGCGCAAATCCCGGGCATTTGGCTTATTCCTGGCCGTTGTCTTCATTCTCGGAAGCCGAATCCCTGCTGAAGCCTCCCGGATCCGGGGCACGCATGAGGTCATCATCCACGAAATCGCCTGGATGGGCACGACCCGGTGGGCGAGCCAGCAGTGGATCGAGCTCTACAACCCCGGCGATGAAACCGTATCACTGGACGGTTGGCGGTTACGCTCCCGGGACAACCGCCTGCTGTTCCCCTTGAGCGGCGAAATTCGACCGCGCGGAAGTTATCTTCTCGTTCACGCCGATCGCACCGATTTCCCCGGCGTCCGCATCGACGGCACCTTCGACACCCTGCTTTCCATGCAAGGCGAACGGCTTATTCTCGAAAACGGCGACGGCCAATTAGTCGACCTGGTCGATCAATGGCACGCGGGCGACCGCAAAACACGCGCCACGATGCAGCGGGTATACCCCTATCGTTGCGGATTCATCAGTCGAAGTTGGACGACTTCCGAAGTCCGCTACGATTTCGGTTACGGCACGCCCGGATACCGGGATCCCACCTATGCGACCGGGCAGGCCCTATATCAGGTGTATCATGCGCCGGGCGCCGTGAACGTGTACTTCAATCAACCCGCCCTGACCCAGTACGCCGGGGAAGGCAACCGGGCCAATCACTCCGTCAACCTGGAAGAGCGCCTGATCCACCGGATCCGGTCCGCCACCAACCGGATCGACATCACCGTGTACGAAATCAACCTGCCGAACCTCGTGGACGCCCTGAAGGACAAGGCCGCCGAGGGGGTGATCGTTCGCGTGATCGTGGACGCCAAGGAACCCACGGACCCGGAACGGATCGAACGTTATGAGACCATGCGGCTGTTTCTTGAGCGCATGCGGCGCGGGCGGGACGGACGATTGGGCACGGCGGACGACATCCGGTTGCTGGCCAATTCCCCCATCTTTGCCGTCGAGGACCCGGAACGGCGGCGCGCCGCGGGCCTGCCGGAACACGCATACGATCTGGCCATGGAGTCGCTCATGATCGGCAGCGCGAAAAGGCAGGGGCGTCTCCTCGTAAACGCCGCGCGTCGAGAAGACGACTCCTATTTCGCGCCCGGCCCCCAAATGCATAACAAGTTCGTCCTTATTGACGACCGCTGGGTCTGGACCGGCAGCATGAACTTCACCATCACGGACCTGTATGGTTCGGAATTCCATAGGGCGCGAAACCGCCTCGAAGGCAACACCAATAACGGAATTGAAATCCACTCGCCGGACCTGGTCCGGGTATTCCGCGACGAATTTGAAATCCTATGGGGCGGAACGAACACGGTTCCGGATCCGCTTCGAGCGCGGTTCAGCGCCCGAAAACCGCGTGACCAGAACCCGCATCGCGTGCGGGTCGGCGACCGCGATATGGATGTGTACTTCTCGCCCGGATATAACGTCGTCCCGGCCATTGCCCGCCATGTGCGCGAGCATGCCGAGGAAAAAATGTACTTCGCCATCTTCGCGTGGTCCGACTACAAACTGGATCGCGCGGCCAAGCTGAAATGGGAAACCTACGAAGGGGACCGGGAAGGCAAACGAACCGGTTTCGATCTGCGCGGCGTATTCGGCTTCTGGGAGGATTGGTGGTCGGCCTCGATCAACATGAAGGGCCTTTCCGTGGAGGAACCCTCGGACCGAAATCCCAATATCCGGTGGAAATACAAACCGCCGATTTTCGAGGGCAACGAGACACGGCGCATGCATCATAAGTATATGATCATCGACCCCGACACCGAACACCGCCCAACCGTCATTACCGGATCCGCCAACTGGAGCCACAACGCCAACAGCATCAACGACGAGAATGTGCTCTTCATCTACTGCGATCTCATCGCCAACCAGTATCTCCAGGACTTCTTCGCCGTCTTAACCCGCGCCGGAGGGACAGTGGAGTAGGTAACTGTTTTTTCCTATATCGTCCGCCGCTCTCGCGTGCCGCGCCGAAGGCCCGGCGAAGGCGGGTCGCCGATCTCGTAATCCGAAAGAGACAGGGGATGGAAAAGCCCGGTTCCCGGCATTCGCCGGAGGAGAACGGGCACGCAGAAACGACGAGTATTCCGCTTCACACATCCGTGTTTTCCGTGAAATCGGGCTTCGCCAGGCTACGCCCTGACAAGTCCGTGGTTCTCTTTCTTGCCATTCTCTTCGGTGGACGATATCGGCGACGAGAACGGTGAACGAGAGGACACGCTCTAGAGACGATCTTAAACATATTGGCGCGCCATGAACTCATCCGGGTCGATACGTGTGTTCCTGTTCTTTACATGTCGCCACACTTTTCTTATCATCCGCGCAATCAAATCGGGGGGACCCTATGACGCCAAAACAGAAACCGAATGAACCCCGCTACAAGCGCATCCTGCTCAAATTGAGCGGAGAGGCCTTTCAGAACCGGGAAAAGGGAGAAAGCCTCGATCCCGACGTGCTCAATTCGATCGCCCTACAACTGAAGAAGGTCTGCGACATGGACACACAGGTGGCGGTCGTCGTGGGCGGCGGAAATATCTTTAGGGGATTAACCGGGGAAAACAGCGGCGTGGACCGGACCACGGGCGATTACATGGGCATGCTCGCTACGGTCATCAATAGCCTGGCGCTCCAGGCCTCGCTGGAGAAAATCGGGATCGCGACCCGGGTCATGACGGCGATTTCCATGCCCGCTGTCGCCGAACCTCTCATCCGGCGCCGCGCCATGCGGCACCTGGAAAAGGGCCGCGTCGTCATTTTCGGCGCCGGAACCGGCAACCCGTATTTCACGACCGACAGCGCGGCGGCGCTACGCGCGAGCGAAATCGGCGCGGACGTCCTGATCAAGGGAACGAAGGTGGACGGGATCTACTCAAAGGATCCGGTGAAGCATCCTGACGCAACGCGCTACGATAAAATCAGTTACCAGGAGGCCATCCAACAGCAATTGAAAATCATGGATGCGGCCGCCTTCTCGCTCTGCATGGATAACAGGATCCCGATCATCGTATTTAATTTCTTTAAGCCGGACGAAATCGTACGGGTCCTGCGGGGCGAACCGGTAGGCACGTTGGTACACGAGTAGCGGAAAATTCCGGGCAGGGCGGGGCCGCCGGACGGATCACGGCGCGTGCCGCGCCCGCGTCCTATCCTTTCCGACGAATCATCAGTGAGGAGGAAACATCATGGAATCGGTGGACGACATTCTTTTGGAAGCGGACGACAAAATGGGCAAGGCCGTTGAATTTCTTCATGAAGAATTCGCGGGGTTGCGGACCGGCAAGGCCTCCCCCAGCCTTGTGGAAAATGTGCAGGTGGATTACTACGGAGCGCCCACGCGACTCCGGGAACTCGCGGGCATTTCCACGCCGGAACCACGCCTGATCGTTATTAATCCGTACGATCCCTCTTCCCTGCCCGCGATCGAAAAGGCCATTCTGGCGGCCAACCTGGGCGTAACCCCCATGAACGACGGGCGCGTCATTCGGATCCCCATCCCCGAATTGAGCGAGGAACGCCGCCAGGATCTTGTCAAGGTCGCCAAGCGCATGGCGGAAGATCAGCGCGTCGCCATCCGCAACGTGCGGCGGGAGGCCAACGACCACATCAAGGCCCTGCAAAAGAAAAGCACGATCACTGAGGACGACCGCGACGAAGCCCTCAAGGAAATCCAGAAATACACCGACGATTCCATCAAGAAGATCGACGAGATGCTGGAGACAAAGGAAAAGGATGTGATGGAGGTGTAGGGGAACGCGTGGCAGGTGTCGGGTGTCGCGTGGCGTGCATCTATTCCCTACCCCCCTTTTTTGGGGGGCTGTATCAAAACCTATTTGCGGCGCGGCGAGACGGGTTCCCTTAATGCTCAATCTTTTCTCATCGGCACACGATAGCGCGCGACGAGAATGGTCGACGATTAAAGAGACCAAGCATATCCGCCTCGAAGCGGTGACCCATACACTTACTCTAAGCACCTACTCTAAACACTTACTCTCCCGCATCTCGCATCCCGTATCTCGTATCCCGTATCCCGTATCCCGCATCCCGTATCCCGTATCCCGTATCCCATCACTCCTCCAACCGCTCCACAATATACAAATCCGCCCGCGAAAACGGATACTCGCGTAGCCGCTCGACCGGCGCCCAGGCATAGTCCGCGCAGTGCAGGCAGCGCGGCCTCCCTTTACGGATGCGCCCGAAGAAAGCGTGCAGTTCGATGGTGAAATGACTGTAGGCGTGCCGCACCGTGGCAACCTGCCGGCCCACGCTCACCTCGATGCCCAATTCCTCCTTTAATTCCCGCGCCACACATTGTTTGAAGGTTTCGCCGTTCTCCCGCGTACCGCCGGGAAATTCCCATAACCCCCCGAGCATGCTGTCTTCCAGGCGTTGCGCGATGAGGATTTCACCCTTCCG
>SLKG01000073.1 GCA_007134735.1 Kiritimatiellia bacterium | reverse complement strand
TATGCGGCGGAGACGCTGGAGATCCTGGGCGAGGATCACCTGATGGTTCGCCGTCATCGCGATCCCGACTCGCTCCGCGCGCTCGCAAAGGACGATCCCGCTGAATTGGTACGGCTGACGATCCGAAGTTTCGGGCCGATGCCGGTCGTACCGTTGCAGGAACGGCTGACGCCGGAACCCGTTCCGGAGGATGGCTGGAAACGGTTCTGGGATGCCGCGCGCAAGGTGTTGAAGAATGATCCCGGGTTCCGAATCCCCTCGCGCCGAAGCGAGCCGCTGGAGATGGGCGATGCGGACGAGCTGTTCGGAGACGCCTGGTTCAGCCGGTTGTCCGAAGAAACCAATATGATGCGCATTCTGGAGCAGTTGGACGAATTGAGCGAGCATATCCCGGGAGGGGCGGCGGCCCCGCCGCCCGCGGACGATCCCGAAGGCTTGTCCGATGCTCGGAAAGCCATCATCTCTGATCGCCTGGCGTTTGTGATCAAGGGCGCCGGAATGAAACGGGCGGATCTGACGGCCCGCGCGGTGATAAAGGCGGAGGAATTCGGGCTGGTGTCCGAGGCGGATTCTTCGCGGGAGAACCCCTCCGGGGAAGGGGATGCGGTGTCTTCTTCGCGCTCGGGAAGCGGGTTGAATCAATCGTTGTTCCTTTCTCATATCGAAACCTTCTTCGTACCCGAGACCTTTCTCCATACGGTTCGCCTGTTGCCCGCGCGGGATGTGCGGCGGTTTATCCGGTTTTTGATCAATCGGGATCGGGACCGGTCGCTTGGAATGATGGTCGAACTCGTTCCCCGATTGGAGATCACACCGCTGAACGAGACGATGACAACGCTGGTGGAGTCGAACCGGGAAGAAGCGTGCGCCGAAGTATTTCGTGAACAGCTCAAAAACCGGATCGCCGGCGTGGAGATGTTGAATTGGTTGAGCCGGAATACGGATAGAATTGAACTGTGGTCTTTGCCGCCACGCCTTGAGCTGCTGGAACAAATCATTATGGCGCTCGAAATGGATTGTAGCGGGGAACAACTGAAGGCGCAGAAACAGTTGCGGGCCCGGTTCGATCAGAATGAATGGCTGGAAGATATGATGAAGGATATGGACGCGGCGCGCCGAGAGGCTTTCTTCAGGCGTGTGAAGGAATCGAGCGCGTGGCCCCCCATGGAAAAACGGTCGGTGCTGGGTCGGATGATCAAGTTGCGCCCCGAATTGGAAGAACTGATGAAAGCGCCGGCCGGAGCCGCCGACACGAAACCCAAGGGACCGATGACGTCATACCGGAGCTACGGGGAACGACAGCGTCAGCTGGAGAAGATCAAGAAGGTGGATATTCCACAGAACAGTAAGGAAATTGCCATTGCCCGCAGTTATGGGGATTTGCGCGAGAATCATGAATTCAAGGCCGCAAAGGAAATGCAGGGACTACTGATGCGCCGGATGGAAGAGTTGATCAAAATGCTGGATCGGGTTGTCGCCACGGATTTTGAATCCATGCCGGTGGATCGGGCGGGGATGGGGACGGGAGTAGTCCTGGAATATCCGGACGGCCGACGCGAGCGATTCTACATTCTTGGGGTATGGGACCGTGACGAGAAATTGGGAATTATCTCCTCCGAATCCCGGATGGCGCAGGCCTTGGAAGGCCATGAAGCGGGGGAAGAGGTGGTCGTGCCCACGGAACACGGCGAAACGCGCGCGCGTATTGTGGAAATTCTCGAATTGCCGCCGGAAGTGCGGGAGTGGATTGTAGAAGAAGTGGACTGATGAACGCAAATGGAATGCATCTTTGTCTTAATCGTTGTCCTAATCCTTGTCCTTCGACAATGATTGCGACAAGGATTCGGACAAAGATAAAGAAAGCCTCCTATTGCGTTCTTGATATAAATTTCTTACGGTTCCGGTCCATATGAAACACATCCTCAAACAATTCGGGTCAAAGGACGCCCATGTATCGGTGCAGTTCGTCAAGTACGGCATTGGGGGGGTAATCGCGACGTCCGTGGATGTGGTCGTCTTCTTTCTGATTTCCATGACCATTTTTCCGGCCTTGCTTCCGGATGAGTACCTGGTTCAACTGCTGAACCTGGATGTTCCCCTGATTGAGGAGGCGATACGCGAGCGCAATTTTGTGATCAACAGTGTCATGGCTTTCATGTTTTCGAATCTTACCGCCTACCTGATCAACGTATGGTGGGTGTTCCACGGAGGACGGCACAGCCGCCACATGGAAATTGTTCTCTTCTATATTGTTTCCATCTTGAGTGTGGCGGCGGGTACTGTAATCGGGTGGGGCTTGATCCGGTATTTCGGGTATTCGACCGAATTTGCCTTTGCGACCCGTATTGTCAGCGCCATCCTCATTAATTTCGCGGGCCGGAAATTTATCGTGTTCAAGGGATAGTCCTCACCGTGAGCGCCGGCATGACAGCCTCTCATTTGATTCGGGCACGGGGCGGCGCCGGGTATGGCCGACTCCTCGTCTTGATCTTTTTTCCCCTCCTCGCCTGTACGGCCGGGTGCGCGTTATTTCCGCGCAAGCCGGTCGAGCCCGAATATGAACTGCCGTCCGATATTGTTCTGCCTTCCCACAGGGAATTCGATCATCGTCCCTACGAGTTGATCTGGTATCCACGCGACGAGGAATTCAAACCGCTGGTCGATTTCGATACAGCCTTGGAGTGGCGGGTAGAGGCCGAATCCGGAGCCCGCATCCGCTTTGCTCGTTCACAGGAACGTCAGTTATGGGGTTCCCATGTGGGTCGTATTACGTATGTCAGCCCCGAAACGGGGCGCCGTGCGTTTCTGGGCCCGCCCGAGCCGATCCCGATTGATGAATTGTTTGACAGCGTTACCGTGTGGATCAAAGGACCGGACGGGCCTGGCGGGAAGGGGTCTCCCCAGCATGCCCGTTTGAGCGTTATCATCCAGGATGCATTGGGCCGGCGTTATGACCTGGACATGGCGGAAATTGACTGGACCGGCTGGTGGCTGGTGCATCGCAAGCTGACGGTGGAGGAGCGGGAGGCCATCCGGTTTCCCTGTCGGTTTGTGGGGTTTGAGTGGACGGATCTACAAAGTGACGAGGAGACCTCCCTTTATATCGATTCGCTGGCTTTCTACTCTGAACCCCGGGGGGCCTTGTCTTTTGGAACCCGGCCGAAAAGGAATCTCTCGCTGCAACCGGGCCAATCCTACGGGGTCAATACGGGTACGAATGTACTTTCGTTTCCGGTTTCAGATCAGACCGTGATCCCGCCCGTTCCGGAAGGGCGCGCTACCAAAACTGTGAAGCGCGCGGATGATGGAACCGTTTGGTTTATGCGGGAAGATGAGGAGAATTCCATGGCGTACCGCTATATTCCGGACCGGGGGCCGGCCGGCCTGGAGGTGTACTGGAATGATACGCGGATGGTCCGCCCTTTGTCCGGCGCGCAGGTGTGGGGTGAGTTGCCGCCCGGTGAGCCCTTGGTACAACGCTGGGTGAACGGTGTTCTGCATCTGGAATACAACGGAGGGCTTCTTTACCGGATTAGTCTTGAACAGAATTCCCTTATCCTGGACATGGCGGCGCGCGGGGGATGGGCGAAGGGCTGGTCGCCGGGTCTTCCGTCCGCGGAAGGATGGGTGCAGGCCCTTGAGATACCCTACCTGGATGTCCCGGCCATGGTCTATGTGGTCGAGGGGTCTCCAAATCCATCTAGGGGACGGACGTCCTCCGGCGAGCAGGGGATACGGACGGATTCCGACGGCGAAAGCATGTTTCTGTCGGTTCTCATCGATGGGTATCGATCCAACGCATCCCGGTTCGAGCAGGGGGCGATCGGGGAGGGCGACGCGTGGGTCTATGATGTCCGGACCGGCGGTCGCCGCAACGACCTGTACGAACGGCTGATTCTGACGATAGGCCCGTCACTGGAAACGGTTCTGCCGACTGTCCCCAATCCGCCCTCACGTCATGCGTCATCCTGGATGCACAAGCTCTGGTATGCGCCCCCGTATCTTGAATCGTATGCGGGTGAAGCAGAATGGATGGAACGAGCCGCACAATGGGGCATGACCAATATTCTCTATGGAACAACGGAACACGTTTGGCGGGATTCAACGGAAAGCGTGGCCTTGCGGACCCGTGCCGCACCGCACAAAGGGGGATCTGAGGCCTTGGCGGACTTTATGAAAAGGGCGGGGGAGAAAGGGATATCCACGGCGCTATACCTGAATTATGTCGATTTTTCCCCCTTGAATCGCCATTGGACGATGGAGGCCGTACAACGTCTGCCCGACGAACGATGGCGGAGAGCGCGCGCGGCACATTACGCGCTCAAGCCCCTGCGGGCCGCGGAATGGGCGGATACGCAGGTCCGTCATTTGAAAGATCTATTCGTACCCGATGCGGTCTTTCTGGACGGGTCCGCCCGGGTGGCGCCCTGGGAGAGCGTGGACTACGATGCCCGTGTGCCCGGCGCGGGGACCTTTGCGCAGACCTTCTATGCGTATGGAGAATTGATGCACAATCTATCCGGGGTTCTTGAAGGGCCCGTGGTTGCGCAGGACCGGTACGGATGGCTGTATGCCGGCTTATGCGATCTCCTGGTACGGGATCTCTGCGGGGATTCGCTCGTATCGAGGGCATACATGCCGATATTCAAACTCAAGCGCTTGCAGGAGTTATCGCTTTTCCTGGGCGCGGGTGCGTTTCCCGACGAGGAAAACAGGAGTGCGGCGTTGGACCGGTACCTGGCCGCGCAGATCGCCTATGGCAATGCGGGACGGTTGTTGTGGTTCGAGGAGCGGCCCGATTTGTCGGTCCGCGCCTATTACATGATGCAGGCATTGCAGGCGCGTTATCTCATGCGGGCGCCCACCCGGCTGTTGTATTGGTCGGGCGAACGGTTCATGAGTTCTTCCGATGCGATTCGCGAAGGGGTCCTGGATCGGTCGCAGATCTACGTTCGTTATCCGGATGATCTCGAGATCTGGGTGAACGGATCGGAGACCGAATACTGGGAAGTTCGGGTGGGGCGCGATCGGTGGCGGATGCCGCCGTCCGGATGGATCGCGGCAGGCCCCGATATGTTGGAACTGTCCGCGGACGTGAACGGATCCCGAATCGATTATGTAGAGTCACCCGGCTATCTCTATTACGATGGGCGCGGAAACGATCAGCCGTTTCGGGGTATGGCGTCACGATCACCCGTGGTGTTGCGCGTTCTGGATGAAGAGGAGATTCGGATTGAAGTATTGGACATAGCACAGACCGGGACATTCGGGCTCGCTCCGCACGTTATGGATGCGGCCGGCCTTCCGGTTTGCGTCATGATGGATGCCGCCGGCCGGAATATCGGCGAAGCGGTGGTGACCGAGCGGGACGGTCTGCACTGGTTTCAGGGCCATACCAATGCCGTACGATATGTGGTCACGTACGAGGTGGAAAAGTAGGCCGGCGAGAAGTCCAATATCCAACAGCCAACAAGGAATATCCAAGGATCAAAGTTGGCTATTGGTTATTCCATTGCCGGATCGGCGATATGGGAATCTTCGTAGCTCCCTGCTCCAGCAGGGAGCAGGACGGGGCAACGCGGGTTGCGCGTACGGAAGAGCGCCCTGCTGGAGCAGGGCGCCACGAAGACAGTGTCCGGTCCTCGCGCATTGGTTGCATTGTAGGGGCGTCGCTTGCGACGCCCGCGCCGGCATACAAGGGTGTGGATGTATCACAGTCTGCGCTTCGCAAACGAATCCCCTGCATTAACGCCGCCCGCAAGCTCTCACTGTGCTTCCAGGATCTTTGCCGCTTCGTCCAGGATGCGTTCGGCGCATTCCCCTTTCGAAATCGTTCCCCACTCCACGATGGCCTCGGGGGCGGCGTCTCTCGCCATGTAGGTGAAGGCGCCTGAATGTGCGGCCATGACGTCCACATGGTTCAGGACGATGGCGTCCAGGTGTTTCTGTTTGAGCTTGGATTGTGCTGTTTCATGTCCACCTGACGATTGGAGGGAGAACCCGATCGTGATCTGGTTCGCGCGTTTGGTTTTGTTGAGCGTCGCGGCGATATCGGGATTGGGAACGAGTCGCAGATCCCATTCGCCTTCCTGCTTGGGCGGTTTATCCTTGAGGATATGAGCGGGTTTGTAGTCGGCTACGGCCGCGGCATAGACCACGATATCGGCCTTATCCATCTGTTTGGCCGCCGTCTTTATCATCTCCTCGCCGTGGGTCACACGTTCAATCCGGATGTGTTCGTGGCGGGGCAGGTTGGCTTCGTGCACAGGCCCTGAGATCAGCGTGACGTCGGCTCCGCGGCGAACCGCTTCCAAGGCCAGTTCCTTTCCCATGAGCCCACTGCTGGGATTGCCGATATAACGGACGGCATCCATATATTCGTGGGTGGGACCCGACAGGATCAGGACCCTTTTCCGGGGGAGCGGATAGCGGGGCTGCGTCAGGTTCAAGACGGTCTCGATAATTTCTTCCGGTTCCGTCATGCGGCCCGGCCCTTCCATGCCGCAGGCGAGCGCGCCGGTTTCCGGGCCGAGCCGGCGCCATCCGCGATTCTCCAGGATCCGCACATTGTTTCGGACAGCATCCTGCATCCACATTTCCGTATTCATGGAGGGGCAGAACACCTTTCGGCACGCGGGCGGCAGGGACAACGCGCAGGCGGGGACGATGTCGTGACCCAGCCCCTGCGCCACGTGGCCGATCGTATTGGCCGTGGCGGGCATCAGCACGAACACATCCGCGCGGGTCGCGGGATACAGGTGGGGGTAGTTGCCCTCGGGATCATCCGACAGCGGTTGCGGAAAAATCGTGGTCAGCACCCGATGTCCGGAAACGGCGGAAAACGTGAGCGGCGTTACAAAGCGGCAGGCGGCCTCGCTCATGGCTACGTGCACGTCAACTCCGCGCTGACGAAGAGCGCTGACGACTTCGACCGCCTTATATGCGGCGACGCCACCGCCGATCCCCGCCAGGATCAACGGGCGTTTGGAGTGCGTGCCTTTGTTCTGATTTCTCTCCATGCCCCCGAATATATCCGCAAAGGACGATATTCTCCATGAGAATCTTGAGGGTTCACCGTCTCGCACAACGGTCAGGCGAGCCGCCTGACCTACCATATCCCGCGGGCATAGTAGGACAGGCAGCCTTGCCTGTCCGGAGCATGGTGCGAGCAGAAGTTGCGCCGCGCACCCTGTTTGCCACACACGAGCTCTTTTTCATGCTCACGCATACTTCTTCGGGTCAATTCGATACTTCCGTATCTTGTAGCCCAGGATGCGCTGGGTGGTGCTCAGGCTTCGGGCGGCCGCCGCGATGTTGCCGCGGCTGGACTTTAATGTATCGCGGATCAAATCGGCTTCGTATGTTTCCACCAGCCCTTTCAAATCCCCGCGGTTTCGTGTGCCGGCGGATTCCGCCGTTTGCAGGGTGGGGGGGAGATGATGCGGATGTACGACATCCGTGTCCGCCAGTAACACGGCCCGCTCCATGACATTCTCCAATTCGCGTACATTACCGGGCCAGTGATAACTCAACAGCATATCAATGGCGGAGCTGGACAGACGCCGGACGGGTTTCCCGCTCTCCCCGGCATACTTCTCCAGAAAGTGATCGGCCAGCAGGACAATGTCGGCTTTACGCTTGCGAAGCGGCGGCACATAGATGGGAAAGACGTGAAGACGATAATACAAATCTTCGCGGAACTTACCGGCATTGACCAGGGCGGGCAGGTCCTTGTTGGTGGCTGTGATCAGGCGCACATTAACCTTGATGGTCCGGGTTCCGCCCACACGCTCGAACTCACGTTCCTGGATTACGCGCAGGAGCTTGATCTGAATGGCGGGCGGCACGTCGCCGATTTCATCCAGAAACAGGGTGCCCCCGTTGGCCAGTTCGAATCGCCCCTTGCGTTCCGCTGCCGCCCCCGTAAACGCACCCTTTTCATGGCCGAAGAGTTCGCTTTCGATAACCGTCTCAGGCAAGGCGGCGCAATGGGCCTTCACGAAGGGCTTTTCGGCGCGATCGCTGTTATAGTGTATGGCGTGGGCTACAAGTTCCTTTCCCGTGCCGGTTTCGCCCTCGATCACCACCGTGGTCGGGCTTCTTGAGACTTGGGCAATCTGGTCATACACCTCCTGCATTTCATGGGAATTCCCGATAATGTTCGCGGGCCGGAACCGATCTTTCAATTCGGCGCGAAGGCGCTTATTCTCCTCTTCCAGCCGTTCCTGTTCCTCCTGCGCGGCGCGCCGCAGTTTGACCGCCTGGGAAACCATGGAGGCGATGATGGTGAGCAGCCGGACATCGTTTTTGAGTTCCGCGTCGGGCTCGTACGGACGATCCACGCTCAACGTGCCGATCACTTCCTTTCCCATCTTGATGGGTACGCAAATGAATGAGGTGTCCGCCTTCTTGCCTCTGCGAGTGCGATCCAGGAATTCGGGCGATTCGCTCGTGCGGGGAATCACCGCCGGTTGGCCTGTCAAGACCACCTGGCCGGTCACGCCCTCACCCAGTTGATACCGGCCCCGGCGAACCTGGTGATCGGAAAGTCCGTGTGCGGTTTCGATATGAATATCGCCCGTGGTCCGGTTGTGCAGGGTGATGGTGCCATAATGCATGCTCATGTGCTCGGCCAGCGCCTCCAGAACAGGGCTCAACACTTCGCGCATGTCCAGGCTTTGATCCATCAGGTTGCTCACCTGATACAACAGGCTGACTTCCCGTAATTCGCGGACGGCCATCGTGGGCGGTGCGTTGCCGTTTTCCTTCATGCCCGCTCCCAATATGCGTTCGTGATGGGAATGCGGCGGTCTTTTCCGAAGGCCCGTCCCGTGATCCGCGTCCCGGGCGGCGCCTGGCGCCGCTTGTACTCGTTCCGGTCGATCATGCGGGCCACTCGTTTCACCGTATCGGGATCGTGCCCCGCATCGATAATGTGATCAACGCCCTCATCATGCTCGACATACCGTTCGATAATCGGATCCAGCAGGGCATAGGGCGGCAGGGTATCCGAATCCTTTTGTCCGGGCTTGAGTTCGGCCGAGGGAGGGCGGTCCAGAATGGATTGAGGTATGGGCGGTTGCGCATCCCTGGCATTGCGCCATTCCGCCAGTTCGTATACCCGCGTTTTCAGAACGTCCTTGATGGCCGCGAAACCGCCGACCATATCGCCGTATAGTGTGCAATACCCGGTGGCCAGTTCACTCTTGTTACCCGCCGCAAGCACCAGCCACCCGAATTTATTGGAGAGCGCCATGACCAGGTTTCCGCGAATGCGCGCTTGCAGATTCTCCTCGGTACTGTCCTCCTCGCGTCCCTCCCATGCCGGAGTCAGTTCCGCCAGGAACGCGTCATAAATCCCACGGATGGGGACCGAAAAGAAATCGATCCCCAGGTTTTCAGCCACACACCGCGCGTCCTTCAGCGTCTCCGGACTGGTGTAGTGCGACGGCATGGTGACGCCAACCACCCGGTTCGAACCGAGCGCATCTACGGCGATCACGGCCACCAGGGCGGAGTCCAGGCCGCCGCTTAACGGAATGACGGTTTTATCAAAACCGTTCTTGTTGGCATAATCACGCAATCCGGTTTTAAGGGCTTCATACACCTCTTCCAGTTCATCCGGACACGGCGCTACCACGGAAGGAGGGAAGGGGCGGGCGGGGTCGGGTACCCGCCATGACACGGTAGCGGTGCGACATTCCGGCGGAAGGGTTCGGCCGGGCTTTTCCTCCACCGGAATTTCGGCGTACACGATATCTTCCTCAAACGTTCGACCCCGCGCGATCCATTTTCCGTCGGCATCCAACGCCATGCCGGCGCCGTCGAAGACGATCTCGTCCTGTCCCCCGACCATGTTGCAATAAAGAAGGGGAGCACCCGTGAGGGCGACCATGTTACGAACCACCTCTTCCCGTAGAGGCCTCTTTCCGCGGTGATAAGGCGATGCGGACAGGTTGACCAACACATCGATGCCGGCCTGCTTGAGCGGTATGGCCGTCTGTGTTTCGTTGTACCAGGCATCCTCGCAAATGTGTACGCCGATACGCACCGAATCGGATATGAGTACAAGGGGATGGTTCCCGGGTGCGAAAACGCGTTTTTCGTCGAATACACCGTAATTGGGAAGATTGATCTTATGATATACGGTAACGATCCGCCCGCCGTTGAATACCACGGCGCTGTTGTACGTTTGATTCCCCTCAAGCCAGGGCGCGCCCGCCACAATAACGGAATCGACGGGTAATTCGCCGGCCATCCGTTCGAGTTGGGTCCGGCAATCTTCCAGGAAATGGCGTTTCAGCACCAGGTCTTCGGGGGGATACCCCGTCAGCGCCAATTCGGGGAAGATGATGAGAGCCGCACCGCAATCGGCCGCTTCCCTCGCAAGCGCTATCACGGTGTCCGCGTTATCCGTAAGCGCCCCCACTGTGGGATTCATTTGAACAATCGCCGCGCACAGTAATTTCATCGGTTGGCCCGCTCCCATAGCCCCGTAACAGGGGCCGACACAATTGATAATAGTGCACCGCCCGAATCACGATCAATGTAAACCCAATCATTCATCCAAAGGCGTCCCGAAATAACGAGTGATCAAAATGACTGAACCCAAAGCGGAAAAATGATACAGAATTGTAATAATTACAAGGTATAAGTTCCAATATTGTATGTCCTCGAAATGTCAGTTCAAATATGCGTTTCTCTTTTAAGTAATATAACTTATTCATATACAAAGAGATGCATAATTATCGCTCAATATTTATTTGGGTTGGCATGGGAGATGCTAGTATCAATGGCGGAATTGTTTATTTTCGGCATGTGGACATGCTGATGATGAGGGCAGGATAGCGCGGGTGCGGAGCGCAGGGAAATCCGCGCGGCGGAGGGGGACGGTAATTCCTCTTTGTGGGACGGTAAACATCTGATACAAAGCGGGCCTTGGTAAAAGCCCGGTAAGGAGAACAAACATGAAGATTAACAGTGCCCGTCAAGCGGCGGTTTCAGCGATCACATCCTATTGGCCGACGGAGCGGCCGCTGAACTTTCTGGATACGCCGATGAAGGATCTTTTCGGCCGGAATGTATTCAGCGATTGTGTGATGAGGGATCGCCTTCCGAAGGCGGTGTACAAGGCGCTTCAGCGTACCATACGGTACGGTGCGGTATTGGATCATGCCGTCGCCGATGTCGTGGCAACGGCCATGAAGGATTGGGCGATTGAGAAGGGGGCGACGCATTATGCGCATGTGTTCTATCCGTTGACCGGCGCTACGGCGCAGAAGCACGACAGTTTCCTGTCGCCGGACGGCAAGGGCGGCGCCATAGCCGAATTTACGGGAAGCCAGTTGATTCAGGGTGAACCGGACGCTTCCAGTTTCCCCTCGGGAGGTCTGCGTACGACGTTCGAGGCGCGGGGTTACACCGCTTGGGATGTTACCAGCCCGGCGTATATCCTGGAGAACCCGAACGGGACCACGTTGTGCATCCCCACGGCCTACTGTTCGTGGACCGGCGAGGCCCTGGATAAGAAGACCCCGATCCTGCGATCCATGCAGGCGTTGAACCGCCAGGCGCAGCGCGTGCTCAAGCTGTTCGGGCATGAGAATCCGGAAATTGTGCACGCTACGGCCGGCGCGGAGCAGGAGTATTTCCTCATTGACCGTAACTTCTTCTACTCCCGGCCGGATTTGATCATCTGTGGGCGCACCCTTTTTGGCGCCGAACCGGCGAAAGGGCAGGAGCTGGAAGCCAACTATTTCGGGGTGATCCCGGAACGCGTCCTGGCGTTCATGCTCGAGGCGGAACGCGAGCTCTACAAACTGGGCGTGCCGGTCAAGACGCGGCATAACGAGGTGGCGCCCTGTCAGTACGAAATTGCGCCGATCTTCGAAAACGCCAACGTGGCGACGGATCATCAGCACCTGACGATGAACGTGCTCCAGCGCCTGGCCAACAAATACGGTCTGTCGTGTATCCTGCATGAAAAACCGTTCGCCCGCGTCAACGGATCCGGAAAACATCTGAACTGGTCGTTGGGAACGGATGCGATGAACCTGCTTGAACCGGGCGATACCCCGCATGAAAATGCCCAGTTCCTCGTATTCTGCGCGGCGGTCATCCGGGCCGTCCACAAGAACAGCGAACTGTTGCGCGCTTCGATTGCACATGCGGGCAACGATCACCGCCTGGGCGCCAACGAAGCGCCTCCGGCCATCATATCGATCTACCTGGGCGATCAGCTCACGGATATCTTCGAGCAGATCGAAAAAGGGGTGGCCCGTAGCGCGCGTACGCCGGGCGAATTGCGCGTAGGCGTGGATACCCTGCCGCCGTTGCCGCGGCATGCGGGCGACCGAAACCGGACCAGCCCGTTTGCGTTTACCGGAAACAAGTTCGAGTTCCGGGCGGTCGGATCGAGCCAGTCGATCGCCGGTCCGCTGGTCATTCTCAATGCCATTGTGGCGGAGAGCCTGGATTACATGGCCACGGAGCTGGAGAAGGCGACGAAAGGCGACCCGAAGAAACTGAATGCCGCCGTGCAAAAGCTGCTCAAGTCGGTCATCAAGAAACACAAGGCCGTAATCTTCAACGGCGACAACTATGCCGACGCCTGGCACAAGGAAGCCGAAAAGCGCGGTCTGCCGAATCTCCGGACTACGGTGGAAGCCATGGAGGCCATCGAGAAGGACGAGTATTACGAACTGTTGTCCCGGTACGGGATTCTTTCGAAACGCGAGTTCGGGAGCCGGAACGAGATCTACACCGAACGGTATTATGAGGATATCCGGACGGAAGGACGGCTGTGTCTCGAAATGGCGAGAATTCACATCCTGCCCTCGGCATACCGTTACCAGGGCGAATTGGCCGCCACGGCCTCGTCTCTCAAGGCAATCGGCAAGGATATTGATCTGACCTCGCTGAATCAGATGAATCAGTTGATCAGCGAGATGGAAAAGAACATTGCCGTCCTGAGTGATGTGATGAAGAAGGACGTTCGGGGCAAACCGCTGGTCCTGGCCCGGTACGCCCTCGAAAAGATCATTCCGGCCATGAATGAGGTACGCCGGGTGGCCGATGCGATGGAGGATCTGATCGCCGACGATCTTTGGCCCTTGCCGGCGTATTCCGAAATGTTGTTTATTAAATAAGCCGTCGGTACGGAAATGAGTCGTGACAACAGGCGCCGAACGGCGCCTGTTGTCTTTTGTGCAGGAAGGATGGAAAGCCATGGATCGAATTCGTGTATGTGCGCTCCAGTATTTTATTCGCCCCGTGGACACGTTTGATCAATTCCGGGACCAGGTGGTCGGACTTGTCGAAACTGCGGCGGACTACGACTGCCAGTTGATCGTATTCCCCGAATATTTCTCAGTGCAATTGCTGACCTTGGGCAATCTGAAGCGCCCTATTCGCGAGCAGGTTCGAGAGCTGGCGCGACAGGTTCCCCAATATATTGAGATGATGAGCGGGTTGGCCCGAAAGCATAAGCGGTACATCGTGGCGGGCAGTATCCCGGTGATGGATGACGGCAGCGAGCCCCTGCATAACGATTCCTTTCTATTCGGCCCTTCCGGGGATTACGGGGTGCAGGGGAAGCTGCACATGACGCGATGGGAGGTGGAGGACTGGAAGGTGTCGCCCCGGTCGGGTCTGAAGATTTTCGACACGGCTTTCGGGCCGCTCGCCATCGCCATCTGCTACGACGTTGAATTTCCCGAAATGGCCCGGGCGGCCGCCCGGGAAGGCGCGCATCTGCTGGTGGTCCCCAGTTGCACGGACGATCGGCAGGGCTTTCTGCGCGTCCGGTATTGCGCGCAGGCCCGTGCGATCGAAAACCAGATGTACGTGGTTCACGCCACCACGGTGGGATCGCTGCCCATGGTGCCGGCGGTCTCCCTGAATTACGGCCAGGCCTCCATCCTGACACCCAGCGATTTCCCGTTTTCCCGGGACGGGATCCTGGCCGAGGGGGTTCCGAACCAGGAAACCATGGTAATCGGCGAATTGAATCTTGAAACTATCTCGGAATCGCGTACCTTCGGCTCCGTCCTGCCCCTGCTGGACAGCCAGCGGACGGCGGCCATGGTGGCGAATCCGGAACACATAACCCTATGAAAACGGCCTCATCCGAAATCGTCGTGCGCCGGACGCGTACGGAGGATTTCGATCAGATATCGGCGCTCTCTTCCCGGGTATATTCCAGCGTATCGCAATGGACGCCGGAGCACCTGTCTTCTCATGTGAAGGTCTTCCCTGAAGGTCAGCTTGTCGCGATAGAAAAGAATGCGGGGCGGGTGGTGGGCATGGCGGCCAGCCTGGTCGTGCTTTGGGATGATTATGACATGTCGGATAGCTGGCGGGACTTTACCGATGGCGGATTGTTCACCAATCACGACCCCGAAGGGCACACCCTCTACGGGGCGGAGGTGATGGTGGATCCGGATAGGCAGGGACTCGGGATCGGTTCGCGGTTGTACGAGGCGCGCCGTCGCCTGGTCAAGAAACTGAAGCTGTGGCGTATCCGGGCGGGAGCGCGCCTGCGCGGTTACCATCGGTACGCCGATAAGATGACGGCCGAGGAGTATGTGATCAAAGTGGTGCGCGGCGAGTTAAAGGATCCCACGCTATCCTTTCAATTGAAACACGGCTTCGAAGTGTTGGCGGTGGTGCCGCATTATCTGAGGCGGGATCCCGAAAGCCTCGGCTATGCCGCCGTCATCGAATGGCTGAACCCCGATATTGCCCGTCTGGTACGCGAATATACCCTGCAGGATGCACGCTTCTTGAGTCCGAAAGCGCGCGCGGAACGAAAACGACTCCGGCCCCGCAGTTGAGGGCCAGGTAGGACGGGGCCGTCGGCACCTCTTACCCCTATATCCCCTTTGCGCCTTGCTCTTCCTTAGCGCCTTTGCGTTCTCTTCTCCGATCCCATAACGTTGTCCGCCACCATCACCTCTTACCCCTATATCCCCTTTGCGCCTTACTCTTCCTTCGTGCCTTTGCGTTCTCTTTCCGTCCTCATCCCAAAGTCCGGCGCGTGCAGCGCCCGCGCCCTACCTTTTCTAGGGTGGGTTTTGGGGGTAGGGCGGGGCCGCCGGACCCGCCGGAACATGGGTTGTGAAAGGCCAGATCGAAAGATCCCGCTGCGGTTCTCCTCTTTGCGCCTTTGCGTTCTCTTCTCCCGGTCACATAACGCCGTCCGCCACCATCACCTCTTACCCCTATATCCTCTTTGCGCCTTACTCTTCCTTAGCGCCTTTGCGTTCTCTTTTCCGATCCCATAACGTTGTCTGCCACCATCACCTCTTACCCCTATATCCTCTTTGCGCCTTACTCTTCCTTTTGCGCCTTTGCGTTCTCTTCTTCCGATCCCATAACGCCGTCCGCCACCGCCATCTCTTACCCCTATATCCTCTTTGCGCCTTACTCTTCCTTTTGCGCCTTTGCGTTCTCTTCTCCCACACTCATCCCAAAGCGCGGCCGTCTTACCCCTCTTCGTTCCCGTACAGCTTCTCCTCGAACTCCCGGAGTTTGCGACCGTCAAGCGGGTTGGGTTTTCCATCGAGCATGCCGCGAAGAACCTGAATTTCCTCCGATGAAAATCGTTTTCCGTTCAGCGTGTGTTTTTCGAACGAGGCATAGGCTTGAGGCGCAACCGCCTGGGCAATCCGCGCGACGGCCAGGGCGTATTGCCGGATCTCCCATTGCGCATGGGAATCGGCGCGCAGGCGGATGAAATGAAATAGATTGTGCAGGTCCATCTGCCAGTACCATTGCGTGTACAGGGAGAGCGGCAGGTTGATCCGGGCCAATTCCCGCGCAATGCCGTCGTTCAGCATTTCCTCGTAATGGGCATAGGCGGCGCTTTGATCGCGTTGCAGAATATCGAGTGCTTTCCGGCGAAGTTCGGGCGGGACTTCCGTGTCTCCGCGGCCCTGTTTGTTGGTTGTACTCTGCGTTTTGATCTGCTCCGGCGCAGGCACGTAAAATTCGTCCTTCATGACGCTGTAGCGCCCGGAAATTTCATTGAGGCGAGCGGTTCGATGGCGAATCCATTGGCGCGCTACAAAAATCGGCATTTTACAGTGGAGTTCCAGTACCACGTGTTCGAACGGCGAGGTATGCTGATGGCGCATCAGGTAATCGATCAACCCGGTGTCCTCGCGTATGGTCTTGGTTCCCTCCCCGTAGGAGACCCGGGCGGTTTGTACGATGCGCGCGTCCCCGCCCATGTAATCCACGAGGCGCACGAAGCCGTGATCGAGCACCTTGATTTCCTGGTCGAGCAACGCTTCCGCCTCCGGCACGACAATGTGGGCCATTTTCCATCTCCAGGATGATAAAACACGGGTTTATAAATACGAAGATGGGTATATACTATACGGCATGGAACTCAAGGAGATACTGCAGGATCGCCGGAGCGGAGCCATTGAAATATTGAAGCGCGCCGTGAATTGGCTGATTGAGCACCCCGCAGCCCTGCATCGGGAGAAGCGCGAGGAAACCCTGGAGTGTCTGGCGACAGAACGTACGTCCATGAGCGCATTTGTTCGTCTGGCGGAACGCCTGCAACAGGATCCGTCCCCGGATACCTTGGAACGCGTTCGCGCGGAGCTGCAGATGTCGGATTCGGCTATCGCGCGGAACCTGATCGAACGAATCGGGTGTTCCGCCTCGGCGCGGGTGACCACGCTTTCCTGGAGCACAACGGTGCTGGCCGCCATTCGCTATGCCACAAACTGTTTCAGCGAAATTCACGTTCTGGAATCGCAGCCCGGCGGTGAGGGTCGGCGGCTGGCGGATAAATTGAGTCATTTCCATGTGCATGTTCGACTCCATCCGGACCAGGAACTCGAGGAAGTGGCGGGGCAATGCGATATGGGCTTGATCGGGGCCGATACGGTTTTCGCCGACGGCGCCGTGGTGAACAAGGTCTTGAGCGCCGCGTTGGCGGAATCCTTGAAGAAACAGGGAAAGCCGTTGTATGTCCTTGCGAGCCGATGGAAGCTCAATGATCGCCGATCCGCCGATTTCCGGATAGATTCACGTGATGGGGAATTATTCGAGGTTGTGCCCGCGGATCGGATTGCGGGAATTGTGAACGAAGACGGCGTAATTCAACCACCCCTGATCGGGCCGTGAATTTTCCGTATGATCTCGTCCTTTGAATGCCGCCGGCCTTTTCCGATGCCCGGACACTCCTTTTTCGTTTCTTTCCAGGCTTCTTCCGAACGCAGATTTTCGAGCCAGAACGGATACGTGCGGCATTGCGTGGGACGTGCCGAATACACGGTGCAACGCTCGTCTTCATAGAAAATGCACCGTCCATCGGAATGTTCCTTCAGGCTTCGACGCTTTCTCACCCGGCGGGTATGGCGAAGGAGGAAGGATCGACGGCTGATGCCCAGGTGCTTCGCGAGGCGGTTGATTTCCTCGTCGTTCACCCAGACATGACCCGGCTCGCCGGTACAGCAATACCCGCACTGGGTACACTCGAACCGAATACCGTTATCAAAGAAATAGGATCGATCCATTCGCATGGAAACAAGTTAGCGCAGAATCATCCAGCGGGTCCAGCCCAACAAAACCGACAGGTAGCGGCGTTAAATCCCGCGTCAGCTTCCTCGAACGCGCTTTTTCCGGGCTTCGCAAGCGAAACCCCTACAAGTGGGCACTGCTTCGTAGGGGCGCCGCTTGCGGCGCCCGTGCCGGGCGACTTCCGCGACGAGGGCGTTCCGCCGGACGCGGACAGGCTGCGGCTCCAAACCCAGGGTTGATTGCACATAATGGAGGCCCGGCGCCCTCGCCGGGCGGATCGTGCGTAGTTCCAGGCTCGAATCGAATGTAAGATTATCCCGGCACGTTCAACACAGTATAAGACAAAATAATCTTGAAATTATAGTTTGAACATCATCTGCATGGATGTATTTTATCGGCAAGGAGTATCGTGAAATCGCTTCTGACATTTGGGGTAATGGCTTTTCTGCTGGCGGTACAAGTAGCGCCGGTCGTGGGATCGACCTGTCCTTCCCAAAAGAAGACGGATTTGCGATCCTGTTGCTGTGAGCCGGTATCGGAAAAGGCCCCGAAAACCTGTTGCCTGCCGAGCGGCGAAACCCCATCGGCCGAATCCGGGACCTGCTCATGCGGCATCGAGCCCGGACGAAAAGCGGATGATGCCGCCGTCGAAGCCACGCTTCCGATATCCCGTACCGATGAAGCCGGCCGCACGGTGCATGCCGCGGTTTCCCGGAATTTCCAAAAGGAGGACATGGCGTTGCGAACACGTCTGAACGCTTTGGAAAGACGGTTCGCATCTCCCATACACCACGGGTCATCTTCCGACGACCCCCTTTATGTTCGCATCCGATCCATTCTGCGTTGATTCTCCGGAACCTGTCCATCGGGATGGTTTCGTACATCCACGAACCCATTCATCTTCGGTTTCACATACGCAAATTAAAGGAGAATCAATATCATGAAAAAATGGATGATCATACTGGTCGTAACATCACTGCTGCCGGCGCTTATCGTGACCGGTAAGGAAGACAAGAAGGAAAAAGCAGACTATCCGCTCGACGTCTGTGTCGTGTCGGGCGCGAAGCTCGGCTCCATGGGCGAACCCTACGAGTACAAACATGATGGCCGCCGGATTCTTCTCTGTTGTGCCGGTTGCGTGCGCGCGATCGAGAACAACCCGGAGAAGTATCTGAAGAAGCTGGATGAGGCTGCCAAGGAAGCCGCGAAGAAGGCCGTTAACGAGGCCGGCGAGGAAGCCGGCGAAGATGCCGGTAAGAAGGGGCATCCGAAACAGGCCGGCTCCTGTTGCGCGCACTAGTTCCGGGGATTGTCGAGGGGGCACTTCCATGAGTCGGGTTATACTAAACCGGCCAGCTGTTATGTTCATGGCCGTCATGAACAACCTCGCGGCCACCAAAGGGAATCCACCCGCCCCCGAAGCCGCCGCTGTCCCACCCTCCGGAGTTCTGACGAAGGAGGGTGGGCGGTGGCGGGATCGCTGGTTTACGGGATTGATCATTTGATGTGGTGAGGAGGAGGACGATGTGAAGCGGAATACGTTCATAAGTCAGCCGACCAGTCGTATCGAGTTATCTTTCGCGAAGCGCCTTGGAGTGCGGCACGTTAATGCCGCCTTGTTCTCGCGGCACGCAAGTGCCGCGGAAAGAGCGGGTCATGCAATCCATGGACCACTGATGTTTCCCGAAGATGCTCCAGGGGCGAACACGCATCTTGCGAAAAGGCGGTGCTGCCGCACCGCACTCCAAGGATGCCGCTGTCGCGGCATCGGAATCATTCGGTTTGTGATGCAGCCCCGATCTGCAAGGCTTCCGTTGGTGCGGTGGGCGGCAACGCTAACGATTAACCTTTGTTTTATCGCGAATGCCGCCGGGGCCGACGACCTGCTCAATCAATGGGTGGAAGCCGCGTTCGATCAGAACCAGGAAGTAATCTCTGCGCGCAAGGCATGGGAGGCCGCGCAACAGAAAGCGCGGCAGACGCGTTCGTTTGACGATCCGATGGTCGGTGTCGATTGGATGCGCATGGATTCCACGCGGTTCGACGACTACGACCAGACCGAATACATGATCAGTCAGCGTCTGCCCTGGTTCGGCAAACGCCGGGCCCGGACGGACGCGGCCGGTCTGCGGGCGGAGGCCGAAGGATTCCGGTACCTGGAAACCGTGCGCCAGGTCCGTGCGCGTGTCCGATCGGCCTACTGGGACCTCTGGGCGGCCCACCGCGCATTGGAGATCAACCGGAAAAACCGCGATCTGCTCGAGCAGTTGGAGGCCGTGGCGCGCGCACGCTATGAAGCCGGCCAAGGGCTCCAGGCGGATGTGCTCAAGGCGCAGGTGGAACTGGCGCGCCTGGAGAATGACCTCGAAACCTTCCGCAGCGATTTTGAGGTGGCGCAGGCCGCCGTCAATCGGCTGTTGAGCGAGCCGCCGGACACCCCGCGGCTTCCCCCCGATGTCGTGGAAACCCCGCCGCTGCGGTGGACCCTGGACGAAGCGCTCTATTCCGCCCGACTGTACTGCTGCACGCTGATCTCCTATCTGCTCGATCTCCAGGCCCGGGAAGCGGAGGTGCGCGAGGCGCGTCTCCAATACGCTCCGGATATCGAATTCCGTGTCATGGCGCGCCAATCGCGCGGCCGTAGCGGCATCGACGAGTACGATACCGGCGTGGCCATTAATGTGCCGTGGCTCTGGCGCGGAAAATATACGGCAGGCGTCCGGGAAGCGCAGGCGGAGGTCGAACGGGCACAGGCGGAATTCGATGACGAAATCGATATGACGCTGTTTGAGGTACGCGATGTTCATTCACGGGCCCAAACCGAACGGCGCACGATCCGCCTGTTCGAGGACACCATTCTCCCGCGCACCCATGAACTACTGGAGACCACACGGGCGGCCTATGAATCCGGCGATATCGGCTTTCTCGATCTGATCGACGCACAACGATCCTGGTTCGATGCCGGGTTAGCGCTGGATAAGGCGCGGGCTCGTTACGCGTCCGCAGTGGCGAACCTGGAGGCGATTGTGGAGCCGTGGCAAGACTACGAAATCGATACGGGCCTGGTGACGGAAGACATGAGGTAATTCAAATGAATGCGGAACAGAAAAAGAGATCGTCCTGGAAAATCATTGTGGGTGTGCTGTTGCTGGTGCTGGCGGCCTTTGCGGTCGGACGCCTCACGGCGACGCAAGAGGCCGACGATCACGACCGTCCCGAAGCCGAGGAAACGGAGGAGCGGGTACGACTGTACACCTGCTCCATGCATCCGCAGGTGCGCAAGGAGGATCCCAATGCCCGGTGCCCGATCTGCGGCATGGAGTTGATTCCGGTAACGGATGATGACGAGCCGGATGACGACACGGAAATCCCGCGTCTCCGGGTATCGGAACGGGCCGCGGCGCTGATGGACATCCATACCCGGCCGGCGGAGCGCCGCGCGGTGACCGTGGAGGTGCGGTTGTTCGGTAAGCTGGAATTCGACGAAACGCGCATCCGGGATGTGGTGGCGCGGGCGGACAGCTACATCGAGGAATTGCATGCCGATTATACGTGGCATCCGGTCGAACGCGGCGACGTGCTCGCCGAGCTGTACAGTCCGATGGTGGTGGCGGCGATGCGGGAACTGCTGGTGGCCCGCGGAGCGGGCGGAGATACCCTGGAATCCGCAAAGGCGCGGCTGGAGCGATTGGGCGTGTCGACGGAACAGATCGAAGAAGTGCTCGATACGGGCGACGTGCCTCGAACCTATCGTGTGATCAGCCCCGTGGACGGCGTGGTGGCCGTGCTGGACGAGCGGGAGGGCCGATGGTTGGGTGAAGGGACGCGCCTGATGCGGCTGGTGGATACGTCCCGTATGTGGGCCCGGCTCGAAGCCTTCGAGACGGATCTGGCATGGCTGAAGGTCGGGCAACCCGTGCAGGTAACGGTGGCGGCTCATCCGGGCGATCATTTCGAGGGGGAGATCACCTATATTGATCCGATCGTGGACGACCGTACGCGCGCGGCGGGCGTGCGCGCGGAATTCCCCAATCCCGACGGAACGCTGAAGGCGGGCATGTTTGTGAACGGCGCCGTTCAGGCCGAACCCGAGGAGGCCGAACCGCTGGTCGTTCCCGAATCGGCGCCCCTCATCACGGGGCGTAGGGCCCTGGTGTACGTGAAGATACCCGGCGAGGATCGTCCGACCTTTGAACCGCGTGCGGTCACGCTGGGGCCTCGAGCGGGGGATTTTTACATCATCCGGGACGGTCTGGAGGAGAACGACCTGGTCGTGGTGCACGGCCAATTCAAGATCGACAGCGAGCTGCAGATCCGCGGCCGGCCCAGCATGATGGCGCCGGAAGGCGAACCCCCGCCGGTGCATGATCATGGGGTGCATGAAGAAGGGTTGGAGGTTGTAGGTTTTAGGTTGTCGGAGGAGGGTGTGGATGAAGAGTTCTCGCGTCAGATTGCTTCCCTGTTGGAAAGCTATCTGACGCTGTCGGATGCCATGGCCGATGACGATTTCGAGGAGTCGATGGAGAGCCTCCGTGTGATGCACAACCGGCTGTTGGAAGTCGATGGGGATCTCCTGGAGGGCGCAGCCCGCGCCGCCTGGGAAGAGATCGAGGCCGCGCTTCATCATCCCCAGCATGAGATGATGGAAAATGAGGACCTCGAAGAATTCAGAAAGTCTTTTGAACTGCTCACCCACGCCATGATCCGGGCCGCCGAGACGTTCGGCGGCGAAGCGGTGGGGGAGGTGTACGTCATACATTGTCCCATGGCCTTCGATTTCGAGGGAGCCGACTGGCTGCAGAAGGACCGCGAAATCCGCAATCCGTACTTCGGCGAGGCGATGTTGCGGTGCGGGGAGGTGCGGAGAAGGTTTTAGGTTGGGGGTTTTAGGTTTTGGGTTGATAAGATTTTCAACAAAGTCGCGCCCGGGGCGCGAAGCGCCATAGCGCTTAATCATGATCATTGGGGGCAAGAGATGAGTAAAATCAATTCATTTCGAGATCTGAAGGTGTACCAGAAGATGAAGAATCTGCATTTGGAGGTTAGTGCGACAAGCCTGACCTTTCCGAAGTTTGAATTGTATGAATTGGGGTCACAGTTACGGCGTTCCTCGAATTCGGCTGCTGCGATTTTGGCCGAGGGGTGGGGCAGTCGACACACGAATATCTATCTGGAAGCAATCAATCGGTCGATGGGTGAAGTGCGAGAGTCCCAGCATCACCTGGATGTGGCCAAAGACAAGAAATACCTCAAAGAGAATCAGTTCGGCGCATTTGATGGGGCGTACGATGAATGTGGGCGAATGCTGGAGCGCCTGTACGAATCGTTAAGCGAGTGGCGAGGATCCAAACGACAGCCGTCCATGGTTCGAGAGGAACGCGTGCAATATGGCGCCGACGTGGGTGACGACTGGCAAACCGTGGTTGAAATCACCATACGCATCATGAACGAATCCCCATAACCCAAAACCCATAACCTAAAACCTATAACCCAAAACCATGCCTTCGCACCCAAACACCGATCAGCAATCAACGGAGACGATCGCCGGAGCACAGGGCACCGCTTTCGATCGCTTCCTCCGCTTCTTTCTCGAACAGAAGCTGGTGGTGGTCCTGCTGGTGTTGTTGCTGGTCGGATGGGGCGTGGCGGTGGCGCCGTTCGACTGGGATATCCCGTGGCTTCCGCGCGATCCCGTTCCGGTGGACGCGATCCCGAACCTGGGTGAAAACCAGCAGATCGTCTTCACGGAATGGCCGGGACGATCGCCGCAGGATGTGGAGGACCAGGTCACGTATCCGCTCACCGTCTCGCTTCTCGGCGTGCCGGGCGTACGGGAGGTCCGCAGTCAATCCATGTTCGGCGTCTCCTCGATCTACCTGATCTTCGAGGAGGATATCGAATTCTACTGGTCGCGCGCGCGCATCATCGAGAAGCTCAACAGCCTTCCGCCGGGCCTGTTGCCGGCCGACGCCCAGCCCGCGCTCGGCCCCGATGCGACCGCGCTGGGCCAGATCTTCTGGTACACGCTCGAAGGCCGGGATCCGGACGGTCGCACCGTGGGCGGCTGGGATCTCTTCGAATTGAGAAGCATACAGGATTGGTATGTGCGTTTCGGCCTCCTGTCGGCCGAAGGCGTCAGCGAAGTGGCTTCCATTGGCGGGTATGTAAAGGAGTACCAGGTAGATGTGGATCCGGACGCGATGCGCGCGCACGATGTGACGTTGGCGCAGGTGTTTCGCGCCGTGAAGGACAGCAACCTGGACGTCGGGGCGCGCGTGACGGAAATCAATCGCGTGGAATACGTCATTCGCGGGCGCGGTTTCATCCGCGAGAAGGCCGATCTGGAACAGGCCGTGGTTCGCCTGGGCGATCGCAATCAGCCGATTCGGATCAAGGATGTGGCGACGGTAGCTTTCGGCCCCGCGGGGCGGCGAGGGGCGTTGACCGTGGAAGGCGCCGAGGCCGTGGGCGGCGTCGTGGTCGTGCGTGAAGGCTTTAACCCCCTGCAGGCCATCCACAACGTCAAGGACATGATCGAGGAAATCAGCCCGGGCCTTCCGTCCAAGGCGGTGGTGGATTGGACCCGGATTGAGCCGCAGGGCGTGCGCGAATTCGCGGGGGACCAGGGCTTCGACGCGTTCACCGACGCCGAACTGAACCAGGACGATTGGGTGAGCTGGTTGCGCGCGAATCCCCGCGAGGACTGGCCGGATTGGATCACGTTAAGCCGGGTCGAGATCGTCCCGTTTTACGATAGGACCGATCTGATCTACGAAACGCTGGGTACGCTCAATGACGCGCTGATCCAGCAGATCCTCGTCACCGTGGTGGTCGTCATCGTGATGGTCATGCACCTGCGCGCATCCGTCGTCATCAGCATGATGCTGCCCATGGCGGTGTTGATGTGTTTCATCGCGATGAAGGTGGTGGGCGTGGATTCGAATATCGTGTCGCTCGCGGGCATTGCCATCGCCATCGGCGCCATCGTGGACATGGGGCTGATCATTTCCGAGAACATCCTGAAGCATCTCGATGAGGCCGATCCCGGGGAAAGCCGTTTGGAGGTGGTCTTCCGCGGCACGCGCGAGGTGGGTTCGGCGGTGCTGACGGCCATCAGCACGACGGTCGTCAGTTTCCTGCCCGTATTTACGATGACCGGCGCCGAGGGCAAGATGTTTACGCCGCTGGCGTACACGAAGACCTTCGTATTGATCGCGTCCGTCATCACGGCGCTCACCATTGTGCCCGCGGCCGCGCACATCCTGATCGCCGGACGGGTGCGGGCGGGGCAACTGAAGCGCTATCTGCTGATCGGACTCGCCGCGGCGGCGGTGCTGTTGACGATACTGGGCCTCTTGTTGGGGTGGGGCATGGTCTGGCCGGCGGGCCTGTTCCTGCTGGCCGTGGCGGTCTATCATCTCTCGGCCGAACATCTGCCGTCCGCCGTCCGGAATTTCGGGTCCCGGATCGCCAGCGCGGCGGCGGCCGTCCTGGTCGGCATTCTGCTCACGGTGGTGTGGGAGCCGCTGGGACCGGAGCGGGGCTTTCTGCGTAATTTCATCTTCGTGGCGGGCTTGATCGGCGGTCTGCTCGGTCTGTTCCTCCTGTTCAAGCGGGCCTACGAAACCATCCTGCGCTGGTGTTTGGATCACAAGGCGAT